>NZ_JCBAMT010000016.1:0-96764 GCF_059760445.1 Achromobacter sp. D7-1
GCGGTAGGCTTGGGGCGCCATGCCCCAGCCGCCTTCCCTATCCCTGCTCGACGCCACGCTGCGCCGCACTGCCCGGCGCTATCGCGTGCCGCCGATTTCCCGAATACGCGCCGAGGGCGCCCCGCCCGCCACCGCGCTGGCCGTCGCCATCGAACAGGCCCGCCTGTCGCTTGAAACCGGCGCCCCGCCGCCCACCATCAAACAGGCCTTTCTCGATGCCCTGGCGCGCCTGATCCGCGACGCCATGCGCGAGTCCGACGGCGATCCCGTGTTCCAGGCCATGCTGTTGCGGCACCGCCTGGCTCCCGTGCGCGAGTACGCCTCCCTGGCCGCCCGCGCCGCCCAGGACCGCCGCGAGGTCATCGCCGCCGCCAACGCCATCGCCCATCCTGCCAGGATCGAACGCATGCCGGCCGGCGCGGCGCGCGAGGCCATGGCGGCCCTGCAGGCGGCGGCAGCATCCGAATCATGGACGACATTGCCGGAAGCCGCGCGTCGTCTTCTGAGCCTGCCTGCCAACTCGCAGCCCGCCGCAGCCTCAACCGTCCTTGACCGCCTGCTCGCAAGTCCGGCGCTGGCGCATCTGCAACGACTGGACATCCTGACCGCCGATGCCGACGTGCGCCGCTACCGCACGCTGTGGGAACGACAGGGCCCGCGTCCGGGCAGCGCCACTGCCCTTGCTGAAGGCAACGCGTCGCGTCTGCGCGGCGACGCCGTCGAAGCTCAGGCCTTGCAGGCGCTGGAAGCCCTGGCCCGCCGCCTCAACGACGCCGATGGCCCAGACAGCTACCAGGCCGTGTCCTCCATGCGCGTGCCGCCGTCGCTGCCCGCCAACGCCGAACGCGCCAAGAGCGAATGGGACGCCGCCCTGCTCCGCAAGACGGAAGACGCCAATGCGCCGCCGGCTTGGGATCTGTGCCTGCTGCTCGAAGCCAAGGCCTCGGCCGACGCCGCCGCCACCGACTTCCCGCGCCTGTTGCGCGGCCTGCGCCTGCTGGCGCACGCGGACCCTCACACCGACTATGCCTTCAGCACGCGCCAGGGCCGCATCCCCCTGCGCGGCGCATCGCTGCGCGCGCTGCCCGCCGACGGCCCAGGGCTCGACACCCGCGTGCTCTATTTCTGCGACGGCCCGGCGGATGCCATTCCGCGCCTGCTCAGCGCCGCCAGCCGCATGCAGCTGCTGTCCGCCCAACCCAGCCTGGACTACGCCGGCTGCCTGGCGCAGGGACTGGACGCGGCCCCGGAAACCCTTGAGCCGGTCTGGCGCCTGCTGCTCGAATCGGCGCAATGGACCAGCGTGCTGCAGCAGTACCCGACGCTATGCCAGGCGCGTGAACTGATGGTGCATCCGGATGACCTGATGGCCGCGATCGAAGGCGCCACGCCCTGAGGCCGGCGCCCGCCGGCCTATCAGGTCATTCCCGGCCGATCAGCCGGAAATCCTGGCTGCCTTCGCGCTCCAGCTGCGCCACCAGGCCAAGCTCCCAGTCCAGGTAGTCCCAGAAGCCCTGATCCCGCGCAGCCAGATCCTCGAACAGATAGGGGCTGACGCTGTGGTCGTCGTCCCCGGTCAGCACCTCTTGCCCCCCACGCGCCAGTTCCAGGCCTTGCGCCGTCCAGGCGCGCGTGCCGCCCAGCAGGTAGCGCACTTGCCGCTGGCTGCGCCACGCCAGCTCGGCCGCCACAACGCTGGCCAGCACGCCGTCGGCGGAGGTCAGCACGACGGTCCGTCCACTATCCTCGGGCAGGAACTCGGCAACGCGGTCCGGCGCCGCGAACCGCGAACCCGGCACGTGGCCGCGCTCGTACGCGACCCGGGTATCGATGTCGAACAGCACGGCTTGACCGCTATCCAGTGCGGCGCGCAAGGCTTGCGGCCGCCACCCGCCCGCGTCTGGCCGATGCCGCAGCACCCGCCGCGGCTCGGACCCGCTCTGCAATGCGGCCGACGCTGGAGGTCGGTACAGATAGACCTCCACCGCGCCCAGCTGCGCCAGCCAGGCGCCGGTGGTCAAGGCGCGCACGCCGTCCCAATCCGCCAGCACCACGCGGGCGCGGCGCGTCGCCAGGTACTCGTCCGTGGCCTGCACCAGCTGGCCACCGGGCGCCCAGCGCCAGCCTTCGAGATGGCCGGTCTCGTACTCCTCGCGGGTGCGCACATCGAACCTGTAGAGGGTGCGCGTGCCCTGCTCGGCCTCGAATGCCTGCAAGGTGGCGGTATCGATATGCGCAATGCCCGCGCGGCGCGCAACATCGGCCGCCTGCTGGCGGGCCGCCGCCAGCGCCTCGGTTCCCGGCTCCGGCAGCGCGGCGTGCCTGCCATGGGCCAGTTCGCGACCCGACAGCAGCCATTCCATGGTGCCGTTGCGCAGCGACGCCACGCGGTTGGGTATGCCGGCGTCGATCAGCGTCTGCGCGCCGACGATGCTGCGCGTGCGTCCCGCACAGTTCACCACCACAAAGGTCCCAGGGTCCGGCGCCAGCTCGCGGATGCGATAGACCAGTTCCGCCCCGGGCAGGCTGTGCGCGAAGGGCAGCGTGAAGTTGTGGAATTCCTCCGGCGTGCGACTGTCCACCACCACGATGTTGTCGCCGCGCGCCACGCGCTCATCGAGTTCGTCCACGTCTATCCAGGGAGTGCGCTTCTCGTGTTCGATGACTTCGCCGAAGGCCTTGCTGGGTACATTGGTGCCGGAGAACAATTCGCGCCCTTCCCGCTCCCATGCGTCCGTCCCGCCGGCCAGCACCGAAATGTCGGTCCAACCCAGGCGCGCCAGCTTGGCCGCCGCCTGGTGCGCCAGCGTCTCGTCATCATCCACCAGCACGATGCGTGCATCGCGGCGCGGCGCCAGCCTGTCGATCAGCAGCTCCAGGCGCCATAAGGGCGCGGGCACCGCGTGCAGCAGATGGCGGCGCGCATGGCGGCCGGCTTCGCGCACGTCCAGCAAGGCGATCTCGCCCGCGCCGCGCAATTCGTCCTGCAGGGATTGAGGGGAGATGCGCGCATGGTAGATCGCCGCGGGTGGCGAGAAGGTGCGGTACGTGCCGCCCGCGGTGCTCTCGAACACCACGCGGCCATGCAGGCGGTCCAGCGCCAGCCCATAGAAATGCAGATGCGCGCCGGGTTCGTCACCCACCAGTTCGATCGTGTGCACGTCCTGCGGACCCAGCACGATGGAGCTGCCAGGCGCCACGTCCACGCGCTTGACGTGGCTCAGCACGTCGCGCAGGGGATCGGCGCCGCGTTCGCGCGCATAGACCTCGTTGCGCTCGTTGCCTTGCACGCCGGCGATGATGGCCCAGGTCGTGTGGTCATGCGGCGGCTGGGCCTTGCCCGGCGCTCCCAGAGACAAGTACAAGGCATGTCCGCCGTCCAGGTCCTCGGCCAGCCGGTAGATGGCGGTCGGCCTGCCCGGGACCACGGCAAACGCCTCCTCCGGAAACAGTTCCCGGCGCCGTCCCAACGCTTCCAGCAGCGTTGCCACTTCGGCCAATTGTTCGCGCGTGGCGCTGGCGGCGTCGGGCGCCAGCCGCCGCGCCTGGGCGATGAATTCGCGCACAGCCTGTGCGCGTTGGTTGTGGATGTTCGCGGCCGCTGACGACGGTACAGATGTGCTCATGGGATGACCCTGGATTCCGTGGGGAAGAAAAGGTCAGCCTACTTGCGCGGCGTCGCAAGGGAAACGAAGCGATGCAACTATGGTTATGCGCAAGACGGTGGCGCGTCCGCCTATTGCCTCAGCCTGCGCCCTTCAGCTCGCGTTCAACGATCTCGCGCGTCAAGGTCGGCACGAACATCTCGACGAAATGGAAGGCGTAGCCGCGCAGCCATGCGCCGCGCCGTATCGCCAACCGCGTCAGGTTGATCTCGAACAGGTGGCGGGCGTCGATGGCGCACAGGCGCGTGTCGCGTTCGGCATCCCATGCCACCGAGGCCACGATGCCCAGGCCCAGCCCCAATTCCACATAGGTCTTGATCACGTCCGCGTCCATCGCGGTCATGACGATGTCGGGCGTGATGCCGGCCCGCGCGAAGGCCTCGTCGATATGCGCGCGGCCCGTGTAGCCGCGCCCGTAGGTAATGATGGGGAAGCGCGCAAGCTGCGACAGGCTGACGCCCTCTGGCTGGCGCTCCAGCGGATGGCCGCGGGGCACGATGATGCTGTGGCTCCAACGGTAGCAAGGCAGGTTGACCAGCCCCGGATAGTCGGCCACCGCTTCCGTCGCCACGCCGATGTCGGCCTCGCCCTCCAGCAGCATTTCCGAAACCTGCTTGGGCGAGCCCTGGTGCAGGTGCAGCACCACCTCGGGATAGCGTTCGCGGAACTCCTTGACGACGGGCGGCAAGGCGTAGCGCGCCTGCGAATGGGTCGCCGCGATGGAAAGCACCCCGGTCCGGCTGTCCGCGTATTCGGCCCCCGCGTGCCGGATGTTGTCTGCGCATTGCAGGATCTGCTCGACCAGCGGCAGGATCAATTCGCCAGGCGGGGTCAGGCCGATGAGCCGCTTGCCCGAACGCACGAAGATGTCCACGCCCACCTCTTCCTCGAGTTCGCGGATCTGGCGGCTGACGCCGGGCTGCGAGGTATGCAGGCTTTCGGACACGTCGGTCAGGTTGAAATCCTGGCGCACGGCTTCGCGCACGGAGCGCAATTGCTGAAAATTCATCGCGCGCCTCAGCCCAGGAAAGCCAGCTGATTGCCTGACGGATCTTTCACGTACATCACGCGCGGCTCGGCATCGGGCAAGGAACAGACCGGATGGAGACCCGCCAGGCGCAGCCGCGCCAGGAGGTCGTCGTAGGCGCGGGTCTTCAGCGCCAGATAGTCGGGCCTGACCTCGCGGCTGACCTCGTCCACCGGAGACAGCGACAAGGTCGCCTCGCCCAACGCGAACAACAAGCGCTGGCCGCCGGCCCCGGCCACTTCATCCAAACCGATGATGTGACTATAGAACTCGCGTACCGCCTCCTGTCGTTGAGCAAGAAAGGAAAGCTGCACCGACCCGATGGAATGAATAGTAGACATGCCCTGCCGCCAATCATGGAACAGGGCAAATTCTAGTGGTCGCGGGTACCAACGGACAAAGAGGTATATGTTGCTTCTACATAGCCGGAAACCCTAAAGAAAACCGCTCATTTGCATATGCTTCAAGCACTGCGCCGCAGAGCTTCGCGCGTGGCCGCGAAAGCGCGCTCCAGGTCGGCGATCAGGTCCAGCGGACTTTCCAGCCCGATGTGCAGGCGCACCACCGATTGCGTCTGCGGCCCGTCCTGCCAATAGCTGTGCTCGGCCAGGCGCTCGGGCGCGGCCTCCAGTGCCAGGCTTTCGTAGCCGCCCCAGGAGGCGCCGATCGAAAAATAGCGCAAGGCATCGATGAAGCGCGCCGCGGCCGTGGCATCGGCATGCCGGAACGCGAACGACACCAGGCCGCTGGCGCCGCTGAAATCCCGCCGCCACAGGGCGTGACCCGGGTCCTGCTCCAGCGCCGGGTAATAGACGCTTGCGACATCTTCATGCCGCGCCAGATATCCAGCCACGGCAAGCGCGTTCTTATGGTGCCGCGCAAGCCGCACGTCCAGCGTGCGCAGGCCGCGCAGGGTCAGATAGGCGTCGTCCGCGCCCACCGACAAGCCCAGGGCGTCGTGCGCCGCCGCGACTTGCCGGGCCAGGTCGGGACTGTCCACGGTGACCACACCCATCATCACGTCGGAATGCCCCGCCAGATACTTGGTCGCCGCCTGGATGGAAATATGCGCGCCCAGTGCCAGCGGCTGATAGTACAGGCCGCCGCTCCAGGTATTGTCCGCCGCCACTAGCACGCCATGGCGCCGCGCCACGTCCGCCAGCGCCGGCAGGTCCTGCACCTCGTACAAGAGCGAACTGGGCGACTCCAGATACAGCAGGCGCGTGTTCGGGCGGATCAACGGCTCCAGTTCGTCGCGCGTGGCGGAAAAGTACTCCACCTCGATTCCATAGCGTTGCAACAGCGCGCGGTCCACCTTGCGCACCGGCGAGTAGACGCTGTCGGCCACCAGCGCGTGTTCCCCCGGCGCCAGCGTCG
This sequence comes from Achromobacter sp. D7-1, assembly GCF_059760445.1. Taxonomy (NCBI): domain Bacteria; kingdom Pseudomonadati; phylum Pseudomonadota; class Betaproteobacteria; order Burkholderiales; family Alcaligenaceae; genus Achromobacter; species Achromobacter sp. D7-1. Next base: position 6,070 of record NZ_JCBAMT010000016.1, read on the forward strand.
CCAACAGCACCAGCACAATGGCCGACAAGCCCGAAGGCGCCAGCAAGGTGCGATAGCCGCCTTCCAGCGAAGCCACCGCCTGCTCCAGCGCCTGATGGGTGTCCAGGCCATGGCGGCCATAGGTCGCCACGCGCTCGCCGGCGGCGCGTTGCCGGCCCAAGGCCGCCTGCGCGGCCGTGTCGGCAAAACGCACGGTGCTGGTGCGCACCACCGGCACGTTCACCGGCCCAGCGCCCTGCTTCAGGTCGGGCGATCCGGCATGCACCAGCCGGGTCTGGACGCGGGCGTCTGCCAGGCTCATGCGCGCACCTCGGCAAGGTTGGAGATCGGGGATACGAAAGTCATGTGCAGCTCCTGGTTCACACTGCCAGACGCAGCGGATCGAAATTCAAGTAGGCCTGTATGGGATCGGCAACGCTTTCCCGTGGCGGCGCCGCGCCGACCGCCCGTTGCAGGAAGGCACGGGTGCGTTCGCTGGCGGGCGCCCCGAACATGCGCGCCGGCGGACCGGACTCGACGACGCGGCCGGCTTCGGTGAAATACACGATGTCGCTGACCTCTTCGGCAAAGCGCATTTCATGGGTCACCAGCACGCAGGTCAGGCCGTCCTGCACCAGTTCGCGGATCACGGTCAGGACTTCACCGACCATCTCCGGATCCAGCGCGGAAGTCACTTCATCGAACAGGATCAGTTCCGGCTGCAAGGCCAGCGCGCGCGCAATCGCCACCCGCTGCTGCTGGCCGCCGGACAGTTCGCCGGGATAGGCGTGCGCCTTGTGCTCCATCCGCACCTTGGCCAACAGCTCGCGGGCACGCGCCTCGGCCTGCGCCCGTGGCAGGCCGCCCACCTTGATGGGCGAGATCGTCAGGTTCTGCAGCACGCTCAGGTGCGGGAACAGGTTGTACTGCTGGAACACGAAGCCCACGCGCTTGCGCAGGCCGATCAGTTCGGCTTCCGACTTCAAGGCATCGACGCGCACGCCGCCGACCTGGATGCGGCCGCGCTGCGGCCTTAGCAGTCCGGTCATGCAGCGCAGGATGGTGGACTTGCCCGATCCGGAGGGACCGATGATGGACACGGCCTGGCCCTGCTGCACCTCGACGTCCAAGCCCTTGAGCACCTCGGTCTGGCCAAAGGCCAGATGCACATCCCGCAGGCTGACCAGAGGGGTCTGGGCGGCGGCGCGCGCCTCGAATTCAATAATGCTCATGGCGTCTTTCCAGATACCGCGTCCAACGCGCGATGGGATAGCAATAGGCGAAGAACAGCGCCAATAGCGTGAAATAAACCAGTATGGTGAAGTCGGTGCGCGACACGGTATTGCTGGCCACCGTGGCTGCGTCGACCAGATCGTGCACGCCCACCAGCGAGGCCAGCGACGTGCTCATGGTGATGCTGGCGTACAGGTTCATCCAGGACGGCAGCATCCGCCGCAGGCATTGCGGCAGCACGATCATGTGGAAGATCTGCGAGCGCCGGAATGCCAGCGATTGCGCGGCCTCCCATTGCGCGCTGGGGATGGACTGGATCGCGCCGCGGAAGATCTCGGCCACGTTGGCGCTGGCCGGCAAGCCCAGGCCGATGACCACCTTGACCCAGTCCGGAAACGGCAGGCTCCATCCGCCCAGCCTCAGCTCGAAGGGAAACACATAGGTGGTGAAGTACACCAGCACCAGGATGGGCGCATTACGGAACAGCAGCACATAGGCGCGAGTCAGCCGGCGCAGCAGCGGCGACGGCGACAGCGATACCGCGCCCACCACCAGCCCGGCCAATGTGCCCAACATCATGGCCAGCACGCTGAGCTGGATGTTCATCGCCAGCCCGCGCAACAAGGCGGGCGACCAGCGCCACAGCGCCTGTACCGCGGCCGGCGCCGTGCCGGTGGCCGCCCATGCCAGGTTCAGTGCCGCCAGCGCCAGGAATATTGCAAGCCAGGGATCGCGCAACGCCGCCGGCAATCGACGCCCCGCTGCCCCCGCCCGCAAGGCCAGATCATTGCCCATAGCCAGGCATCCTCAAACGTTCTTCCAGCCATCTCCCGCCCAGGCCCACCAGCCAGGTCAGCAGGCCGAAGTACAGCAGGATCAACAGCAACAGTTCCAGCACGTTGTCGCGATACGACCAGATCATGATGGACTCATAGGTCACGTCGCCCACTGCGATAGCGGAAGCGATGGCGCTCATCTTCACCAGGTCCACCAGGTTGTTGACTAGCGCTGGCAAGGCAAAGCGCAGCGCCAGCGGCAACTGCACCTGGGTCAGGATCTGGCGGTGCGAAAACGCCAGCGAGCGCGCCGCCTCCATCGTCACAGCGGGCACCGCTTCGATGCCCGCGCGCAGGGCCTCGGCATGGAATACCCCCTTGTGCAGCGCCACCACGATCACCACCCAGGCGAACGGGGCTATTGGACTGCCGCCGCCCAGCTTTTGCGTGATCAGCATGTTCAACACCAGGAAGGCGCAATACAGCTGCACCAGCGTGGGCGTGTTGCGCGTGACTTCCACAAAAGCCTGCAACGGCCGGGCCAGCCAGGCGCGACCGCTGGTCAGGCCCGCGGCGATCAGGACGCCGAACAGCAGGCTGGCCGGTATGGTCCACGCGCAGAGTTGCAGCGTGACCAGCAGTCCGCGGCCAAATGCGGACAGCTCGCCCGCGTCCAGCACAAAGCTGTAGTTCAACCCCAGCGGCTTGAAAAAGCCGACCCAGGCTTGCAATGCCGATTCGAACATGCCCCGGTCCGCCTCAGCTGCCCTGCTTGTACTTCGCGTGCAGCTCCTGCAGCAGCGGTTGTGGCGGCGCGATGCCCAGGCGCGTTTCCGTGGCGATCAGCCAGCCCCTGCGGTGCCAGTCCTGCACCACCTTGTCCACGGCGGCGATGGTGTCGGCCTCACCCTTGCGGGTCCAGACCACCGAGTTGGCCGGCAGCACCTCGGAGGCGATGGGCGCGTGGTAGTCCTTCCATTCCGGGTTGCTGCGCAGCAGCGGCTGGATCAGGGTCGAGTCATGCACGGCCGCGACGCACTGGCCGCCGCGCAGCGCCAGCAGCGAATCCGACGAGCTCTTGTAGCCCTTGACCACCGCGCCGTAGTCGGCCGACAAGGGCCGCGCGAAGCTGCTGCCCTGCGACACGCACACCGGCTTGCCGCGCAGGTCCTCCCACTTGGCGATGCCGCTGGTCTTGAGTGTGGCCGCCGTGCCGCCCACCCGGAAAAACGGCGTGGGCGCGTAGCCCAGGATCTCGGCGCGCTCGGGGTTCAGTTCCATGGATGCGATCAGCAGGTCGACCTTGCCGGAAATCAGGAATTGCGTGCGCGTGGCGGTCTGCACCTGCACCAGTTCCGCCTTTACGCCCAGATCCTTGGCCAGCTCGCGTGCCAACTCCGGATTCCAGCCCACCAACTGCTGCGTGGCCGGATCCAGCGAGCCGAACACGCCGCCATTGGCCAGCACGCCGATGGTGATGGTGCCGCGTTCCTTGACCTTGTCCAGCGTGGCGTCGGCCTGCGCCGCGCCGGCGGCCAAGGCCAGCGCCAGGGAGATTGCGATGCGGGCGGCGCCCGGAGTCTTGCGAGTTGCCATGTCGTTGTCGATGGATATGCATTGAACGGACCTCCATGCTGAGTGCGAGTAAGCCCTGGAGCAAAGAAGACTTTCAGATATGAATATGCGGATGCCCCCTGCGCCCGGGCACGAACAGAAAACAGATATCCACATGCGAATTCAATCGTTCTGGCCCGACTTCGCATCGGCCAGACTGCCCGCTTCCGTCAAGCAAAATCAGGAAACGCGATGTCCATACCCTCAGTCACCGGACTGGACCACTACATCATCCGGGTGCACGATCTGCAGGCCGCAACCGAGCAATATCAGAAGCTGGGATTCGCCCTGGCGCCGCAAGGCCGGCATCATCGCGGCACGCGCAACCAAACGCTGATCCTGGACGCGAACTACCTGGAACTGCTGGCCTTTCCGCCGGAACTGCGCGACCAGTCGCGCTTTGCAGGCTTCGACGACGCCTACGAAGGTCCGGTATCCGTCGCGCTGCAAACCACCGACAGCAGCGCCGTACACGCGGAGCTGGCCCGCCTGGGCATAGAAGCCGAGCCGCCTCAGCGCGGCGGCCGCCCGGTGCACTTGCCGCAAGGCAGCGAGGACGCGGCCTGGAACAACACCCAGTTTCCCGCCGGCCTGTTCGCGGTGCCGGATTTCTTCACCTGCGGCCATCTCACGCGCCATCTGGTGTACCGCCCCGAATGGCAGGACCATGCCAATGGCGCGCGCCGCATCGAATCGCTGATCGCCGTGCATCCCGAGCCGCAAGCCCTGCGCCCCGCGTATGAACGCGTGCTCGGCCCCATTGCCATCAGCGAGCTTCCGGACCAAGGGCTGCAAGTGCGGCGCGGCAGCCTGCGCATCGACTTCCTCACGCCCGCCGCCTTCGAACAGCGCTTTCCCCATGTGCGCGTGCCAGCGGGCCTGCCCGCCAGCAGCCAGGGCGGCTGGTTCGCCGGTTCCGTCATCGGCGTGCGCGATATCGGGCAGACGCGCGCGTGGCTCGACAGCAAACAAGTCCCCTACCGCGCCAACGCGCAAGGCGAACTGGCGGTAGCGCCCGAGCATGCCGCGGGCGCGCTGCAAGTCTTCGTGCAGGAGGCATGATGGGCCAGCCCCTGCCCGACTACTGGAATTGCTTTTCCACCGGCTACGCGGCGGCGCGCGAGGCTTTCGTGACGGCCGCCGCCGCACGCGGCGCCGCGCTCTCGCGCCACGAGCACCCCACGGCCAAGGACCCGCAAGGCCGGCCGCTGACGGTAGACGTGGCGGTGCTGGGCCGCCTGGACGCCACCCGCAGCCATCTGGCCATCAGCGGCACCCACGGCCTGGAAGGCGCCGCCGGCTCGGCGGTGCAGCTGGCCTGGCTGCAGGCGGACGGCAGCCTGCCCTTGCCGGACGACGTCAACGTAGTGCTGGTGCATGCGCTGAATCCCTACGGCTACGCCCATGACACGCGCACGACCGAGAACAACGTCGACCTGAACCGCAACTTTATCGACCACACCCAGCCCGCGCCTGCCAACCCGCACTATGCCACCCTGCATCCACACCTGATTCCGCGGCATTGGACAGAGGCCGCGCTCGATGCCGGCGCCGACGCGCTCGAACGCTTCCGCCAGCAGCATGGCGCGGATGTGCTGTTCAACGTGACGGCCAGCGGCCAATACACGCATCCGGATGGGCTGGTCTACGGCGGCAGCGGTCCCGAATGGTCCAACCGCACGCTGCGGCGCATCGTTGACGAGCACCTGGGCGCAAGCGAGCGCGTGGCCTTCATCGACTGGCACACCGGCATAGGCGAATACGGCGAGCCCTTCTTCCTGTGCTTCAACCCGGACGGCAGCGCGGAACAGGCGCAGGCCACCGCCTGGTGGGGCGCCGAGCGCGTGTTGGGACAGCGCCCGCACGGTCTGGCCCGCCCCGACTACCAGGGCCTGGTGTTCCGCGGCGTGCAACAGGCCCTGGGCGCGCGGCCGCTGGCCGGCGCGGTGGTCGAGTTCGGCACCCGCAGCTTGCAAATGCGGCCGGCCCTGAGGCTGGACCAATGGCTGCGTTTCAAAGCCCCCGCCGCGCCCGACGCCGCGCGCGACGCACAGTTGCGCGCGGACCTGGTCGACGCCTTCGTGCCCGTATCCAGCGTCTGGCGCCGCAATGTGGTGGCCCACGGCCTGCAGATCACGCGCCAGGCCATCGCAGGCCTGGCGGCGTGGTGAATCCTCCCTTTACCCACACTTCAAGACACTCATGAAAGCCATTGTTTTGCGCGAACACGGCGGCAGCGACAAGCTGCGCCTGGAAACCGAATTCCCCGATCCCGTCGCCGGTCCCGATGACGTGGTGATCCGCGTCCAGGCCTCGTCGCTGAACTACCACGACGTGTTCACCCGCCGCGGCATGCCCGGCATCAAACTGCCCTTTCCCGTCATCATCGGCCTGGACGTGGCCGGCGTAGTGGTGCAGACCGGCGCCAACGTGCGCGACTGGAAGGCCGGCGACCGCGTGCTGGTCGACCCGATAGACCGGGTCGACGGCGGCCTGGTGGGCGAAACCATCCACGGCGGCCTGGCCGAGCTGTGCCGCGTGCCCGCGCACCAGCTGCTGCGCCTGCCCGACGAGGTCAGTTTCGACCAGGCCGCCGCGCTGCCGGTGGCCTACGGCACCGCCCTGCGCATGATGAACCGCATCGGCCAGGTCCAGCCGGGCGAGAAAGTCCTGATCCTGGGCGCCAGCGGCGGCGTGGGCGTGTGCGCCGTGCAGTTGGCCAAGCTGGCCGGCGCCGAAGTCATCGCCTGCGCCGGCAGTCCCGAGAAGGCCGAGGCGCTGCGCGCCCTGGGCGCCGACCACGTCATCCTCTACACCGAGGAAGACTTCCTCAAGGCGGTCCAGGAGCGTTTCGGCAAGCCGTCGCGCCGCCGCAGCGGCAAGCCTGGCGGCGTGGACGTGGTGGTGAACTTCACGGGCGGCGACACCTGGGTCAAATCGCTGCGTTGCCTGCGCCTGGGTGGCCGCCTGCTGACCTGCGGCGCCACTGCGGGCTTCGACCCCAAGGAAGACCTGCGCTATATCTGGACCTTCGAGCTGCAGATCCGCGGCTCCAACGGCTGGGAACGCGAGGACCTGCACGAACTGCTGGCGCTGGTGCGCGATGGCCGGTTGCGGGTCCATGTGGACCGCAAGTGGCCGCTGGAACAAGGCGCAGAAGCGCTGGCCTCGCTGGAAGATCGCAAGATCGTCGGCAAAGTGCTGGTGTCGGCATGAGCGCGAATCCAAAAGCGCCCGCCGCCCCCCTGGACGCCGCCGCCATCCAGGCCAAGTTCGACGATTCGCCGTTCATCGCCTGGCTCGGCCTATCAGTGCGCGACGTGGACCATGAACAAGGCGAACTGACGGTGCTGGCCCCCATGCGCCCCGAATTCGAGCGTGGCGCCGCCAGCGGCCAATGGCATGGCGGGCCGCTGGCCGCCGTGATCGACACCGTGGGCGATTTCGCCGTGGGCATGCTGCTGGGCCGGGGCCTGCCAACCATCAACTTCCGCGTCGACTACCTGCGCCCCGCCGTCAATACCGCGCTGACCGCCGTGGCCCGCGTGCGCCGCAACGGCCGCAGCGTGGGCGTGGCCGACGTGGATCTCTACAACGACCAGGGCGCGCTGGTGGCCATCGGCCGCGCCAGCTACGCCACACTCAGCCAGGGCTGAGCGGACTCTCATCTTCAAGGACACCATTATGACCACCGCGCAGCGCCCCGGACGGCGCGCATTCCTGACCCGTACCGCCGCGGGCGGCCTGGCCGCCGGCCTCGGCATCGCGCCCCAGGCGCTACTGGCTGCGACGTCCCAACCCGGCGCCGACGCCGGTCCCGCCCGCAAGGGCGGCACCCTGGTCGCGAGCTGGGGCGGCCTGGAGCCACAAGCCCTGTTCGTGCCGGGCGGCGGCGGGTCCAGTCCGTTCCAGACCGCGACCAAGATCCTGGAACGCCTGCTCAAGCTGGACGCCGACCTGAAGTTCCAGCCCGCGCTGGCCCTGTCCGTCACGCCGGCTGCGGACTTCCGCAGCTACACCATCAAGCTGCGCGAAGGCGTCACCTGGCATGACGGCGCGCCCTTCACGTCCGCCGACGTCGTCTACAACGTGCTGCAGCACTGGAAGCCGATCTCGGCCGGCATCGCGCTCAAGTCGCTGACCGGCGCCACTGCGTCCGATCCGCTGACCGTGGTGCTGAGCTTCGACGCGCCGGTGCCGGAGTTCTTCCTGAAGTCCACACTGGCCGGCCAGTTCCAGCTGCTGCTGCCCAAGCACCTGTACGACGGCCGCGACATCATCACCAACCCGCTGAACAACACGCCGGTCGGCACCGGCCCCTGGAAGTACGGCAAGTGGGTGCGCGGCAGCCATGTCGAATACCTGCGCAACGACAGCTACTGGCATGCCGGCCAGCCCAACCTGGACCGCCTCATCATCCGCTGGTGGGGCGACCCTGCCACCCGCGGCGCCGCGCTGGAGACCGGCGAACTGGGCCTGGCCTACTCCAATCCCGTGCCGGCGCGCGACATCGACCGCCTGCTCAAGACCGGCAAAGTGGTGGCGGACACGCGCGGCTACCAGAACTCGGCCTGGACCGTGACCGCCGAATTCAACCAGCGCCGCGACATCGTCAACCGCCGCGAGGTCCGCCAGGCCATCCTGCACGCCATCGACCGCCAGTTCATCGTCGACACCATCTACTACGGCCGCGGCAAGCCGGCCATCGCGCCCGTCTTCAGCAGCAACCCGCTGTTCTACACCGAGGACGTGCCGCGCTATCCGTTCGACCCGAAGAAGGCCGCCGCGCTGCTGGACGCCGCCGGCCTGCCGCTCAAGGACGGCAAGCGTTTCACCGTGAACCTGGTGGCCGCCGCCTGGTTCGAGGAAAACGCCAAGCTCGGCCAATACCTGAAGCAGGCGCTGCAAGACGTGGGCATCGAGGTCAAGCTGGATTCGGTGGATCGTGCCACGGCGCTCAAGCGCATCTATGGCGACTACGACTACGACATCGCAGTCTCCAACTTCACGGCGCCGCTGGAACTGGTGCCTACGGTGACCCAGTTCTACACCACCGACGGCATCGTCAAGGGCGCCGCCTTCCGCAACGCCACCGGCTACTCCAATCCCGAGATGGACGCGCTGGTGGCCAAGCTGACCCAGGAGACTGCCCCGGACGCGCGCCGAACGCTTGCGCACCAGTTCGCGCGCCTGGCCTCCACCGACGTGCCCCACGTGCCGCTGGTGGAGATCCAGTCGTTCACGCTGGCCGGCAGGAACGTACGCAACTTCACCACCGGCGCCAACGTCCAGGGCGAGAGCCTGGCCGACGTCTGGCTGCAGGGCTGAGGCGCGCGCATGTCGATCCGACTGATCTTGCGCCGGCTGGCCCAGGCGATCCCGCTGCTGCTCGGCGTGGTGGTGCTGAACTTCGCGCTCATCCAATCCGTGCCCGGCACCTTCCTGGACGTGATGACGGCCGAGCAGCAGGTCACCGATCCGGCGCTCATCGAGCGCCTGCGCGTGACCTACGGCATGGACCAGCCGCCCGCGGTCCAGCTGCTGAAGTACGTCGGTTCCGTGGCGCGCGGCGACCTGGGCTATTCCTACCGCCACAACCTGCCGGTGCTGGACGTGATCCTGGCGCACCTGCCGGCCACGCTGCTGCTCATGGGCGCGAGCCTCGCCATCGCGGTGCTGGTGGGCATGGCGGCCGGCATCGTGTCGGCCGTCAAGGTCAACACCTGGTGGGACAGCGCCGTGTCGGTGTTCGCGGTGCTGTGCTTTGCCGCACCCAGCTTCTGGCTGGGCATCATGTTGATCGTGCTGTTCTCGGTCAAGCTGGGCTGGTTTCCGGTGGGCGGCATGGTCACCATCGGGTTGGCCGGCGGCGCCTGGCGCCAGGCGCTGGACGTGCTGCACCACCTGGCGCTACCGGCGCTGGCGCTGGGGCTGTTCTATTCCGCCGCCTATGCCCGCGTGATGCGCGCCTCGATGCTGGAAGTCAGCCGCATGGATTTCGTGCGCACCGCCTACGCCAAGGGCCTGACGCGCAGCGCCGTGGTGCTGCGCCATGTGTTGCGCAATGCCTTCCTGCCCATCGTCACCTTGCTCGGCCTGCAATTGGGCGCGGTGCTGGGCGGCAGCATCGTGGTCGAAGCCGTATTCAGCTGGCCCGGCATCGGCGCCGTGCTGTTCGACAGCGTCATGAGCCGCAACTATCCCGTGGTCCTGGGCATCCTGGTGCTCAGCTCCTTCGTGGTGATCATCGCCAATATCGCCGTCGACCTGCTCTACACGCGGCTGGATCCGCGCATCAAGGCTGCCTGACATGTCTGCATCCCCTACTCTCGCACCTCCCCTGCCCGCGGCGCCTTCCTACCGCCGCGCCTCCTTTGCCGCCCGCTTTGCCCGCAACCGGGGCGCCGTCGCCGGCGCCGCGCTGTTGGTCCTGGTCGCCTTCCTGGCGACGGGCGCCGGCTGGCTATACCCCACCGACCCGCTGCGCATCGTCGGCGCGCCGGAAATCTGGCCGTTCGAGTCCTGGCGCCATCCGTTGGGCACCGACTCCATGGGCCGCGACATCGCCGCCATGATCGCCCATGGCGCGCGCGCCACCCTGCTGATCGGCCTGGTGGCCGCGGCCACCGCCACGCTGATCGGCGTAAGCGTGGGCGCGGCTGCCGCCTGGGCCGGCGGCTGGATCGACGAAGGCCTGATGCGCGTGGCCGAACTGTTCCAGATCATCCCCAACGTGGTGTTCGTGCTGACGGTGGTTTCCATCCTGGGGCCGCGCATCGAACACATCACGCTGGCGGTCGGGTTGGTGTCCTGGCCGCCCATCGCCCGGCTGACCCGCGCCGAGTTCCTGTCCTTCAAGGAACGCGAGTTCGTGCAGGCCTGCCGCGCGCTGGGCATGAGCCCGCTGCGCATCGTCGCCGCCGAAATTCTGCCCAACGCCCTGCCGCCCGTGATCGTGATGTCTTCGCTGGTGGTGGCCGGCGCCATCCTCTACGAATCGGTCGTGTCCTTCCTGGGCCTGGGTGATCCCAACATCGCCAGCTGGGGCCGGCTGGTCGGCGAAGGCCGCAGTCTGATCCGCTCGTCCTGGTACATCTGCGCCGTGCCGGGCGTGGCCATCATGCTTGCGGTGCTGTCGCTGAACCTGGTCGGCGACGGCCTGAACGACGCGCTCAATCCCAAGCTGCAAAAGCGCTGAGCCGCATATTTTCGGAAAAACCATGACGCATTCCCTGCTCAACCTGGGCCATCTGGCCGATCCGGAACTGTCTTCCGATCTGCCCGCCATCATCGACCTGCGCCTGCCCGACGCACCGCTGCATTACACCCATACCCAGGTCCGCCTGCTGGCGGGCGGCGTGGCCGCCTGGCTGGCCGCGCGCGGGCTGGCGCCAGGCAGCCGCGTCGCCATCGCCGCGCTGAACCGGGCCGAGTACCTGATCGCGTACTTCGGCATCATGCGGGCCGGCTACGTGGCCGTGCCCATCAACATCAAGCAGTCGCAAGAGAACATCGACTACGTGCTGCGCGATGCCGGCATCGCGCTCGCGCTGGTGGACGGTCCGCGCCGCGCCGCCTTCGAGGCCAAGGTGCCGGTGCTGGACTTCGACGACGCCGGTCCGCAGGGCTTTGCCGCGCAGATCGCGCCCACGGACTTCGGCTTCGTCACCCCGCAGGCCGACGACATCGCGCAGATGCTGTACACCTCGGGCTCCACCGGCAAGCCCAAGGGCGTGCCGCTCACGCACCGCGGCCAGTTGTGGGCGCTGGCCGCCACCTCGGCCGCCGTCGTCCCCCGTGCAGGCACGCAGGAACGCTATCTGCTGGCCCAACCGCTCTTCCACATGAACGGGCTGTTCATGGCCAAGCGCGCCTTCGCCAGCAACAGCCTGCTGGTGATCCAGCCTTCGTTCGACGTCGCCGCTTACGCCGACGCGCTGGAGCGTTACCGCATCTCCGTCCTGACCGCCGTGCCCACCATGTTCGCCCGGCTGGTCAAGGATCCGGCGCTGCTGCAAGGACGCGACCTGTCGGCGCTGACCCGGGTCATGCTGGGCTCGGCCCCCATGACCGTGGCGTTGCTGGAACGCATCCAGCGCGCGCTGCCCGGCGTGCGCGTGACCCATGGCTATGGCACCACCGAGGCCGGTCCCGCCGTGTTCGGCCCGCATCCCGACGGCCTGCCCACGCCCGCGCTGGCGCTGGGCTACCCGCTGGATCCCGCCCAGGTACGGCTCGCGGACGGCCCCGGCCCGGACCAGGGCGTGCTGCTGATGAAGAACCCTGCTGTACTCGCCGGCTATCACAACCTGCCCGAAAAGAGCGCCCAAGTGCTCAAGGACGGCTGGTACCACAGCGGCGACGTGCTGCGGCGCGACGCCGACGGCTTCTATTACTTCGTGGGCCGCGCCGACGACATGTTCGTCTGCTCCGGCGAAAACATCTATCCCGTCGAGGTCGAGAAGCTCCTGGAATCCCATCCCGACGTGCGCCAGAGCTGCGTGGTGCCGCTGGCCGACGAGGAACGCGGCCACATCCCCGTCGCCTTTGTCGTGCGCCGCGACGGCAGCCGGCTGCACGCCGACGCCCTCAAGCGGCATGCACTCGCGCACGGCCCGGCCTACCAGCACCCGCGCCGCATCCGCTTCGTGGATGAACTCCCCTGGGCCGGCACCAACAAGGTCGACCGCAACGCGCTGCTGCTTGCCGCGCGCCAACTGGAAGCGCAACATGCGTGGACCCAAGCCGAAACGGAGACGGCATGAGCCAGACTGAATTCCCCGACAGCCTCGCCGGCAAGACTGCGCTCGTCACTGGCGCCAGCCGCGGCATCGGCCGCGCCATCGCGCTGGCCCTGGGCCGGCGCGGCGCGCGCGTCGCCGTGCACTACAACGCCGCCAGCGACGCCGCCGACGAGGTCGTGCGCCAGATCGAGGCGGCAGGCGGCCAAGCCTGGGCCTTGCAGGCCGACCTGGCGCAAGCGGACGCCGCAGCAGTGTTGGCGCGGAGCTTGCGCGCCTCGCTCAAGGAACGCTACACCGACGACGGCCTGGACATCCTGGTCAACAACGCCGGCGTGGGCCTGCGCGCCCGCCTGCCGGAAGTCACGCCGGACGCGTTCGACCGGGTGCTGCAAGTGAACCTGAAAACCCCGTTCTTCCTGATCCAGCAGACCCTGCCCTTCCTGCGCGACCATGGCCGCATCGTCAACGTGTCCTCCATGGGCACGCGCGCCGCCTATCCGGAAATGAGCGTCTACGCGCCGGCCAAAGCCGGGCTGGAAGCGCTTACGCTGCTGCTGGCCAGCGAGCTGGGCGAACGCGGCATCACCGTGAACGCCGTGCTGCCGGGCGCCACCGCCACCGACCTCAATGCCCGCGCGCGCGACCCGGAGCAAAGCAAGCTCATTGCAAAAACCATTGCGCTGGGACGCGTGGGGCAACCCGAGGACATTGCGGACATCGTGACGTTTCTGGCGTCGCATGAGGGGCGCTGGATCACTGGACAGAGCATCGACGCGACGGGCGGGCAGCGGTTGTAACTTGCACCTTGAAGACCGCCCCCCGTATCGATTCATGCAAGCGGTCTATCTCAAGACGAGCTCATATTGAAGGAGATCTTCCGCTGAAAAACAGCAGAAGATCACTTCTTGAACAGACGAGTCCTTGGCCAGGCTTTCGCGGACGCTTCTAACGGCCACCTCTGCCGCCAATTCGATGGGATAGCCGTATATGCCCGTGCTGATGCTCGGAAACGCAATCGTAGCGACAGCCCTTTCTTCCGCCAGCGCTATGCATCGGCGATAGCAGCTGGACAGCAGTTCTGGTTCCCCGCTATCTCCACCCCTCCATACCGGGCCCACCGTATGAATGATGTATTGAGCGGAAAGGCGATAGGCTTTGGTCACCTTGGCATCCCCGGTCTTGCAACCGCCGAGCAGCCTGCATTCATGCACAAGCTCCGGCCCTGCGGCGCGATGGATGGCGCCATCGACTCCACCGCCGCCTAGCAGCGACGAGTTTGCGGCATTGACAATGGCGTCCACCCGAAGCTTCGTAATATCCGAATGGATTGCACTTAGTTTTGTGGGCATGTTTGTGCTCCTGGTAGCTGCGTGCGCAGCTGCAAACTGTGATGCCAGTCTACAATTTCGCCGGCCCTATACCGTCAAATTGTAGATTGGCACCTATTCCTCCCATGCAACGACGCTTTCTGAGTACCCTGCTGATTGCTCTCCTAGCCAGCTTCGGCGTGGCTGGCGGTCCGGCGCAAGCTCAGGCCCAATCCACGCCAAAGATACAGCCTGGCGAGGGCCGCCCCTACGAAATCGCCGATAGCGAAGTATGGGACGTGCCCGATCCCGTGTCGGGCCGCGGCTACCAGGTCTTCGTCGCCTTGCCGCCTTCCTATGCGAAGCAGCCGCAGCGGCGCTACCCAGTGCTTTATGTGACCGACGCCGACTATGCTTTTCCGATCATCCGGCAGCTGGGACGCCGCCTGAACGTTGAAGGGCCGCAAATAGAGGAGTTCATTCTTGTCGGCCTGTCCTATGGCAAGGGCGAGGACGGCGGAGTCAGCCGTCAGCGCGACTACACGCCGACCCCGAACGGTCCAAGCACCGCGCCACCCAACGCGATCCATGGCCAGGCGCGTGCCTATCAACAGTACCTGCGCGATCAGGTAAAGCCTTTCATTACCGCCCGCTATCGGGCCGACGCGGCGAGAGCCCTCTTTCTCGGCCACTCCTACGGCGCCCTGCTAGGGACGCAGATCCTTTTCACCGAGCCCAGCATGTTCAACGGCTATATCCTGGGCAGTCCTTCTCTCTGGTATGACAAGCGATATGCATTGAAGCTCGAAGCGCGCTATGCGCAGCAGCATCAGGATCTGGCGGCGAACGTTTATCTTTATGTCGGCGCCTACGAAGCCCTGCGCAAAGGTGACCGGCGCTACAACCAGACAGTGGACATGGTCGCCGACAACCGAGCGCTGGAGACGGCGCTGCAAGGCCGGAAATATCCAGGCTTGAAACTGAAGTCCGTGGTCCTGAACGACGAGGACCATCTCACCGTGGCGCCGCGCGGCTTCACGCAGGCCCTGAAGTATCTGTTGCCGGTGCGCTGAGCAATTACACAGATCTGGCCTGAATCCACGTCGGATAAGCCTGCCCTAGATCGCAGGCCCCTTCAGTTCGATCTGATTGCCGTCGGGATCGAAGCAATAGATCGAAGGCCCTTCGCCTTCCGCGCCATATCGCATCACGGCCTTGTCCGCCGTAATGCCGAAAGCGCGCAGATGCTCCAGGATGGCCGTTTCATCGAACGGATCGACCCGCAGGCAAAAGTGGTCGAGATTGTGCCGGTCTTTCCCCGGGGCTCCGCCGCCTGCCGCTCCCAATGGTCCTTGCACGTCGACCAGATCGATCATGGAGCTGCCTGCGCCCAGATGGATCATGGCGTACTCATCGTTCTTCTTCTTGATGGAACAGCCTAGCACCTTGGTATAAAACTCCAGGCTACGCGCCATGTCTTGCACTCTCAGGACGACGTGGTCCAAGTGCTTGATCTGAAATACCGGCATGATGATCCTCCTGGGCAGAGTGAGATTCGGTTGGATATTGGCCAACGCCAGACAGATGGCGGTCCTCAAAGGGATGATCGGAACTTCACGAACACGAGCTCAGGGTCGCCGTCATCCAGATTTTCGATTTGACCACTACTGATAAAGCCCAGCTGGCCAAGCAACTGGCGCATCGCGATATTTGAAGTATTGGTCGACGTGAACAGTTTTCCTCCCTGGCATTGCAACTCCAGCGTCCGCAGGATTGCCGTAGCGACGCCACGGCGTCGCGCCGAATCTCTAACGACGACCAGCGGAATGAAATCGTGTTCGAAGAACGAGTGGTCAAGCACCCCGTAACCGATCAGCGCCGAAGCATCGTCTGCTTCCGTCGCCGCCCAGCATTGGCCTGCAGCCACCGCATCGGCAATAAATTTTCTCCTGGCCGGTTCTTGCCTGGCGATCGGATCCAGTTCAACCATCGAATCGATGTCTCCGCTCTGGGCTATACGGACGTGCGTTTGGAGAGACATGGTCGCCGGGCATCGGGATGGGAGGATTCTTAGTCTACCGTGCCAGCTAGAACCGATCGAGCTTCAGCCCAGCCGCCAGATAATCCACAAAAGCGCGCACCTTGGCGGGCGGAAGCCTGTTCTCCTGCCACAGCGCGTGTATCGGCACCGGCTTGGACTCGAAATTTTCCAATATGACTTCCACCTGTCCCGTATCCAGCAGGTGCCTGATCTGCCACAGCGGCGAATAGCCGATACCGAGCCCGGCGCTGACGGCGGAATAGATCGCCGCCATCGTATTGGTCCGGAACGGGCCCCGGACCCCGACGTTGCGCCGTTTGCCGTCTATCTGAAACGCCCATTGCCCCGACTGTTGATCGACGGTCCTGACGATACAGGCATGCTGGCGCAGTTCCGAAGGATGCGCGGGGCGGCCATGCTGTTCGAAATAGGAAGGCGCTCCGAATACGACTCTGCGCAAGGCTCCCAATCGCCGCCCTTGCAAGCCGGAGTCCGGCAGATCGGCGATGCGCACGACCAGATCAAGGCCTGCGGCGGCAAGATCGACAAAGGCGTCCGTCAGCTGCAGATCGACCTCGATCTGCGGGTACTCGCGCATGTATTCCGCGATGACCGGAACCAGGAAGTCCGGACCGAACAGTACCGGGGCGCCGACACGCAACAGGCCCGAGGGCGCGGCTCGACGATCGGCGACTTCCAGCCGGGCCTCGCCTATCTCTTCCATTGCCGGCTTGACCCGCCGGAAGAAGGCCTCGCCCGCCTCGCTGAGCGAGGAATGCCGCGTGGTGCGATGGACCAGTTGAACGCCCACATCCTCTTCCAGCGCAACGAGAGAACGGCTGACGGCCTGTAGCGAGCGGCCAAGGTTTCGCGCGGCCTTGGTCAGGCTTCCGGTTTCAGCGATATGGATGAACGCTTCCAGGTCTTCGAGGCGGCTCATTATTTATCTCGATTATCGTGATTCACATTCAATTTCTACAAGCATTGTTCCACTAATCAGTAGAAAATACACTGCCTTCGTACTCACACGCATACGAAGGAGAAACCCTGTGAACGGCACTCAACCTATCGTTTTGGTCGTCGGGACCACCGGCAAATTCGCAAGCCTGGTGGTTCCTGAATTGCAGCGGCGCAAGGCCACGGTACGGGCTCTCGTACGGGACGAGGCACGCGCCGCGAGGGCCCGCTCGCTAGGCGCGACAGAGACCGCCATCGGCGACCTCCGCGACGCCGACAGTCTCGCGGCCGCCACGCAAGGCGTGGACGGCGTGTTTCATATCGGCCCGGCGTTCACCGCGGACGAAGCGCCGATGGGGGTCGCCTTGATCCAGGCGGCCGAGCGCAGCGGCGTGAGGAAGTTCGTCTTTTCATCGGTCATCCAGCCGACGAACATGCGCCTGGCCAATCACGCCAGCAAGATTCCGGTGGAGGATGCCCTCTATTCCTCACGGCTGGAATATACGATTCTGCATCCGGCCAACTTCATGCAGAACATCGGTTTGGCCTGGCCATCGATCCGCGACCATTCCAGCTACGCCGAGCCCTTTCCCCGGGACACAAGAATCGCTCGCGTGGACTATCGCGATGTGGCCGAGACTGCCGCAATCGCCCTGACCGGGGACAGGCTGGCCTACGCGACCTTGGAGCTCTGCGCCGGCATGTACAGCCGCGCGGACATTGTCGCGGCCTTGACCGAGGAACTGGGATCTCCAGTCGCAGCGCTGGAGCCCGGCTTCAGCGCATGGGCGGAAAACGCCCGCCTGCCTTATGGCGACCAGCAGTTGCCTTTGCTGTCGAAGGTTTTCGATCACTATCGCGCCTATGGGCTTGGGGGAAATAGTCTGGCGCTAAGGGCTGCGCTCGAACGCGAGCCGCGCTCGCTGCGCGCGTACATCAAAGACCTGATCGCCGAGAAAAACTCAGCTCGAAATGGCGGGGAGTATTGAAATGCCCAAGAACCCGACTAGATCCACCCTGAAGAAACTCCCATTGCGCTACGCACCCTTCCTGATGCCGCTGGTTCTTTCGGTTTTCATGTCGGCCATCGTTTCCGCGGTGGCGACTGCCACGAGCGTGGGCCTGGGCTCCGACTTTGCCATCAACTGGCCCAGCGCCTGGGGCGCCTCCTGGATCGTGGCCTTTCCCAGCCTCTTGCTGCTGCTGCCGGTCGTGCGCCGGATAGTCGCCTGGATAGTGGTCCAGCCCTAGGCTGGGCAGCGCCGGCCTCAATCCCGCGTGGCTGCGCCGGCGTGCGTCAACCGGCCGGCCACGCAAGCATCGCGGCATCGATGATCATATTGAGCTTCTTCACGCCGGCGCCGTCGCGCGCCTGAATCGAGAGGCCCTCCAGCACGGTCGTGTAGAACGCGGCAAGCTGACGGACATCGGCGGACGGCGCGAGGTCGCCCTCCGCAATGCCTTGCGCCAGACGGTCCCTGAGCATCGACTCCCCATCCTTCCGGTTGGCGGCAAGAAACGCGCGCACGCTTGCGTTTTCGGGCGCGCCCAGCAACGATGACAACACGACCATGCAACCCCGCGGCCCCTCGGCCACGGCATAGGCGCGCGCGTTCGATCGCAGCATGGTTTCGACGGCCTCGCGGGCCGTGCGGGCCGCGCTGAGGCTCTGCGACGTCGCCCGCCCCTCGACGCGGTCGTAGAGTTCGACCGCTTGGCGGAAGATCTCTTCCTTGCAACCGAAGGTCGCATAGAGGCTGGGCTTGTTGACGCCGGTGGCGCTGACGAGATCCTGGATGGAGGTGCCTTCATAGCCTTGCGTCCAGAAGGTTCTCATGGCCGCCAGCAAGGCCTGGTCCTTGTCGAACTCCTTGGGACGCCCGATTTTCGGCGCGGGGGCCGATTTTGCTTGCTTGCCAGAATTCACGATTCAATTATCCGCAGACCCGCCACACCAACGCCGATCAGCCCCAGAAACAACAGTTTGGCCGATGACATCTGCTCGCCGAGCACCAATGTTCCGAAAACCGCCACGCCGAAAGCGCCGATACCCACCCAGATTGCGTAAGCAGTGCCCACAGGCAGATGCTTCAGGGCCAAGGCGAGCAGCAACAGGCTCAGCATGGCGACGCTGATGCCGATCAAGCTCGGCCAAAACCTCGTCAAGCCGTCTGCCTGCTTCAGCGCCAAGGCCCAGACGATTTCAAGCATGCCGGCCAGAACCAGGAGTCCCCAGGCCATTTGAACCCCCATTCCTGTTTGACTGCGATTGGATCATGCCACCAACGGCTCCACCCATGCGGAAATCCTAGGCGGTGAAGCCGCCATCGATCGCGAGCGATGCGCCGGTGATGAATTGGCTCTCGGCCCCTGCGAGATAGGCCACAGCAGCCGCAATCTCCCCGGGTTCGGCATAGCGCTTGACCGCCATGAGCTCCAGCTCGACGGCTACCGTCGGGCCATCGGCGGGATTCATATCCGTGTCGGTCGACCCGGGATCGACAATGTTGACCGTAATGCCCCGGTGGCCGACCTCGCGCGCGAGGCCCTTGGTGAATCCGATGAGCGCGGACTTGCTCATCGCATAGAGCGTCACGCCTCCATACGGCACGCGTTGGGCGAAGCAGGAGCCGATGGAAATGATGCGGCCGCCGGCCCCCATGTAAGCCAGCGCGGCTTGCGAGGCCACGAACACCGCCTTGGCGTGGATCGCCAGGGTGTCGTCGAGTTCTTCGAGCGTGGCGTCCTCGACCGGCCCGTAAGGGAACACGCCGGCGCTATTGACCAGTATGTCCAGCCTGCCCAATTCGCCGGCAGTCTGTTCTACCGCCGCCCGGACGGCGGCCGGATCGCGGCTGTCCGCTTTGATCGCGAGGACCTTGACGCCGGTTTTGCCAAGTTCACGGGCGTAGTCTTGCGCCGTCTGATCCGACCGGGCGTAGGTGAAGGCGACATCGGCGCCCCGTTCTGCAAACCTACGAACGATGGCGGCGCCGATGCCCCGCGTTCCTCCAGTGACCAGCGCGACCTTGCCTTGGAATTCCATTGCGAAAGCTCCTTTTATACCGATCGGTTAAAAAAGATACTACGCGAGGCGGAATTCATCGTCAAGCATCACCGCCTGCGCAGATACCCGTCCCGCGTTTGCGGCAGCTTCATCCCAAGCACCGCGGAAGCGACCTGGGTACGCAGGATCTGCGCCGTGCCGCCCGCGATCGTGAACATGCGCGCATCGCGCACGTGGCGTTCCATCGGCATGTCGCGCCCGTAACCGGACGAGCCATGCAGCTGCAAGGCGTCGTTGGTCACGCGCTGCGCCGTTTCGGCGGCAAAGATCTTGGCCTGCGCGGCCAACGACAGGTCTGGAAAGCCGAAGGTCCGCGGGGTGCCGCTGCGCGCGGCCGCGTGCAGCATGTGCCGTGCCGCATTCAGCTGGATGGCCATGTCGGCAACCATCCACTGCAAGCCCTGGAACTCCGCTATCGGCCGGCCGAACTGCTGGCGTTGCTTGACGTAGTCCACGGCTTCCTCGAAGGCGCCCTGCGCGATGCCCAGCGCCACGGTGCCCGCCCCCACGCGCTGGGCGTTGTAGGCCTGCATCAGGCCGGCGAAGCCGCGCTTGAGCCCCTCCGGCGGGACTACCAGCATGGACTTGTGCACCTTGAGGTCATGGAACTTGATGTAGGTCTCGGGTATGCCCCGCACGCCCATGGCGTAGGAGCGCTTGGCGATCTCCAGCCCATCATCCGCACCGTCCGGTTCACGCACGTGGATGAACGCGCCTATGCCCAGATCCTCGCCGTCGTCGATGACCCGCGCAAAGATCAAGTGCAGGCGCGACACCCCGCCTCCGGTGATCCAGTACTTCTCGCCGTTGATGAGATAGTCGTCGCCCTTGCGGACTGCCCGGGTGCCCATTTCACCGGCTGCGCTGCCCGCCTGAGGCTCCGAAATGCAGATGGCAGGCTTGTCGCCCGTCAGCACGCAGCCGGCGGCCAGTGTCTTCTGCTCATGGCTGCCGTACTGCATGATGGCGCCGATCGCGCCCATGTTGGCTTCTACCGTGATGCGTCCCATGGTGGCGCAGGCGCGGGCCATTTCCTCCACGACCAGGACAGTATCGAGATAGCTCAGCCCCTGTCCGCCGTACTCCCTTGGAATCGTCATGCCCATGAAGCCGCCTTCGCGCAGCAGGGCCACATTGTCCCAGGGATACTGTTCGGATTGGTCGGTGGCCGCGGCCGTCGGTTTGAATACGGTCTGCGCCAGTTCGCGCGCGCGCTGTTGCAGCGCCAATTGGTCTTGGGAAAGTTCAGTCATGGTTCATCCTTGCTACGTGCAAAACTCCGGCCAGGCCACTAGGCCCGCCGGCATCAACCCACCTTGATATCCGCGCGCCGCGCCACCTCGGCCCAGCGTTCGACCTCGCTGCGCGTCAGCGCCGCCAGTTCTTGGGGCGTTCCTCCGCCCGCATCGGCGCCCAGCGCGATCCAGCGCTGCACGAATACTGGATCGGCAAACGCGTCGTTGACCGCCGCGTTGAGCACGCGCACCACGTCGGCGGACGTGGATGGCGGCGCATAGATGCCATACCAGCTGGTCGCGTCGTAATTGGCCGCGCCACTCTCCGCCGCCGTGGGCACGTCGGGCAGGCTGGGCGAGCGCACCTTGGAAGTCACCGCGATGGCCCGCACGCTGCCGGCCCGGATGTGCTGAATGGCCGACGGCATGGTTTCGAACATCATGTGCACATTCCCGGCGATGATGTCCACGATTGCCGGCGCGGAACCGCGGTAAGGCACATGCATCATCTGGGTGCCGGTGACGTTCTTGAAGTACTCGGCCATCAGATGCTGCATGGTGCCAGCGCCCGGCGTGGCATAGCTGTACTTGTCCGGATTGGCCTTCAGCAGCGCCACCAGCTCCTGCACGTTCTGCGCGGGCAGATCCTTGTTGACGATCAGCGCATGGTTGACGCGTCCCAGAAAACCCACCGCCGTCATCTCGCGGATGTCGTATCCCAACTTCGGATACACGGATTGGGCGATTGCATGATGCACCGCGCCGAACAGGATCGCGTAGCCGTCGGGACGGGCCTTGGCCACGGCGTCCGCCCCCAGCGTGCCGCCGGCGCCGCCACGGTTCTCCACGATGACCGACTGGGCCAGGCTCGCGCGCATCGGCTCGGCCAGTTGCCGCGACAGGATGTCCACGGTGCCGCCCGGCGCGTAGGGCGCAATCAACCTGATGCTCTGCGAGGGGTACTTGCCTTGCGCAAATGCCCGGCTCAATGGCGTCAATGCAGCAAGCGCCAACAACTGTCTCCTATCCATGCCTCTCTCCTCGTGTGTCCGCCCTCGTCCGGGGCGGTGTTGTCTAAGGTGTGTGCCGCCAGGGTCCTGCGTGCATGCTCTGTAAGCGCCCTACTCCTGGCGGCCGCCTCCCGCTGTCGTCCAATCGGTCAGGATCTGCTGCGCGTGCTCGTCCAGGCGGGGTGGCGGCCTGCGGTAGGAGACCGGCGTGGCGGACAGCTTCAAGGGATTCGCCAACAGGTTCAGTTCGCCGCCTTGCGCCCATGCGCAAGGCATGCGCAGATGCGCGCCGCGGGCCTGGACGTGCGGATCATTGAACACGTCGCGCAAATCGTTGACCGGGCCGCAAGGCACGCCCACGGCTTCCAGCTGTTCCAGCCAGGTTTTTCTGGGGCGCAGGGCCAGCGCTTCCTGTACCCGGTGGCAAAGCTCGGTGCGGTGGGCGACGCGGGCAGCATTGGACGCGTAGCGCGCGTCGTCAGCCAGGCCGGCGACTCCAGCCACCTCGCAGAAACGCCGGAACTGCGCATCGTTGCCCACGGCAAGAATCATGGGGCCGTCCGCGGCGTCGAATACCTGGTAAGGCACGATGTTCGGATGGCCGTTGCCCAGCCGCGCGGGCGGCTGCTGCGCCGCAAGATAGTTGGTCCCCGCGTTCACCAGCCAGGCGATCTGGCTGTCCAGCAGCGAGATGTCGATGTGCTGCCCCAAGCCGGTCACGTCCCGATGGCGCAGCGCCGCCAGGATGCCGACGGCGGCATACATGCCGGTCATGACATCCGCGATGCCCACGCCCACCTTCATGGGCGCGCCCTGCGGCTCGCCGGTAAGGCTCATGATCCCGCCCATGCCCTGGATCAGGAAGTCGTAGCCGGCGCGCTTCGCGTAGGGACCCGTCTGGCCGAAGCCCGTGATGGAGCAATAGACCAGGCGCGGATACCTGTTCTTGAGCTGCGCATAGTCCAGCCCATACTTGGCCAGGCCGCCCACTTTGTAGTTCTCGACCAGCACGTCGGCACGGGCCAAAAGCTGATGCAGCGTGTCGCGGCCTGCTACGGTGGCGATGTCGAGCGCGATGGATCGCTTGTTGCGGTTGGCGCTCAGGTAGTAGGCGCTTTCCGTGGTCGCGCGGCCGTCCTGGTCGTTGATGTAAGGCGGCCCCCATTTCCGAGTGTCATCGCCCTCGTCCGGCTTTTCCACCTTGACCACGTCCGCGCCCAGGTCGCCCAACAGCTGCGTCGCGCTCGGTCCCGCCAGGATGCGCGAGAGGTCCAGGACACGCACGCCGCTGAGCGCGGAAGCTTCCACTGACTGCATACGCCTTCTCCATCAGAGTCGATCGATGCAGTCTAGAATTCGCAATCTTCACCTTCAATTGAGTTTTTATTCAATATGAAGGGAATTTGCCGCGCGTGCCGGGAGGTGGCCGTGCGGCTTTACTTGACCGGGAACTTCAGCTTGGGCGCAGCCTCCCTGACCATGGTCCAGAAGGCATGCGCGGCAGGCGAAAGCCTGCGTTCGTTCAGGCATGCCAGGCCCATCCTGCGCTTGGAGGCGGGGCTGATCTTCCTGTAGACCAGTCCGTCGTAGGCCTGCGGCAGCACCAGCGACGCAAGTACCGAGATGCCTTGCCCGCGCCTGACGAACTCCAGGATGGACATGATCTGCGAGAGGTCGTGCGCGATATGCGGCTTGGCGCCGGCGCGCTCGAACATGCGCGTGATGACCGGTTGCGAGCCCGCGCGCGTCATGATCAGGGGATAGTCGATCAGGTCCTTCACTGCAATCGTCTTAAGCGCCGCCAGCGGATGGCCGGCGGGAAGCACCACCATCAATTCATCGGTGACCAACGACAGCGTGTCGAAATCCGGCTTGGGCAAGGCCACCACGCCGATCTCGATGCGGCGCTCGACCAGCGCGCGCTCCAGTTCGGGGTCCGGCTTCTCGGTGACGAACACGTCGACGCCTGGATAGCGGGCTTTGAACATCTCCAGCAGTTGAGGCAGGATGTTCAAGGAGGAACTCGCGCCCAGGGAGCCGAGATTCAGCAGGCCCGAGCGCAGGCCCGCGCTGGCGTTCGCCGTCGCCCGCACGATCTGCAGGGAAGCGAAAACGTCCCTGACGTGCGGCAGGATCTGCTGCCCGGCATAGGTAAGCTGCACGCCCGACGCATTGCGGTCCAGCATGGGCGCTCCCAGCGTGGCCTCCAGCGTGCGCAGGGCATGGCTGGTGGCCGAGGGCGTCATGCCCAGCCGCGCGCCAGCGCCCGCGATGCTGTCGGCCGAAGCCAGCGCCAACAACAGTTCGAGCTGCCTGAGGGAGAGGGATTTTGCTGCCTGATCCGGCATTGCCGTCGCTCCTTGGTCCTAATTCGCCAGCGCCTGCGCCAGCCCCAACGCCCGCGCCAGAAACGCCGACGCATCGTCCTTGCGATAACTGACGATCACCGGCGACACAAAGGTATCGGCGTCGATCGGCACATGCGCCACATCCTGGCGCTGCAACCGCTGCACCGACGCAGGCACCACCGTCACCCCCAACCCCGCCGCCACCAGTCCGATGGCGGTCTGCAGTTCATTTGCTTCCTGCACCACTTGCGGCGCGTGCCCCGCCGCACGAAACAGCCCCAGCACATGGTCGGAGAAATTCGGCCGCGGGCGCGCCGGGTATAGCACAAAGGGTTCGCGCGCCAGACGTTCGACGGACACCCGCCGCAGACGCGCCAGCGGGTGGCCCAGCGGCACCGCCGCCATCAGGGGTTCGGTCATCAGCACGCGCCGTTCGATGGCCGGATCGTCGAACAGGATACGGCCTATGCCCAGGTCGATGCGTCCGGCCTTCAACGCCTCCAGTTGCGGCAAGGTGGTCATTTCCGTGAGGCCCACTTCGACCTGCGGGTCCGCATTGCGCAGTTGCCGGATCAGCTCGGGCACGAAGCCATAGAGCGTGGACGGAACGAAGCCTATGCCGAACCAGCGCCGCTGGGTCTGCCCCAGCCGGCGCGTGCCTTCCAGCACCTCTTCCAGGCGCGCCGTCAACAGGCTCGACTGTTCCAACAGGAAGCGGCCGGCCTCCGTCAGCCGCAGCGCCCGCGTGGTGCGTTCGAACAACTGCACGCCCAGTTCTTCCTCGAACAGGCGAATCTGGCGGCTGAGCGGCGGCTGGGCCATGTGCAGCCGGGCGGCCGCGCGCGTGAAGCTACCTTCTTCCGCCACGGCCTGGAAATAGCGCAGTTGCCTCAATTGCATTGCATGGCCCCATACATACCAAAAAGGTATCAATCGGAACCCATATAGTCTTGGACTAGCAAGGAAAACGCAAGCCATACTGAGCCATCGCACGAACCTGATCGTAAAAGTATGAATCCGGGGAGTTTCCTCCGGCGAGTCTGCGGACCATCGGCGCGTGGCGACACAATAATTCGAGCACTACGGAGACCATCATGCGCTTGCGCCCTGTATTCAAACGACTCGCCCAGGCCTGCGTGGGCCTCGCGCTGCTGGGCGGCGCGTCCGCGGCGCTGGCGCAGACCTATCCGGATCATCCAGTCAAATGGATCGTGCCCTTCCCGCCGGGCGGCGCGATGGACAGCATCGCCCGCACCCTGGGCGAATCCATGGGCAAGCAGCTCAACACCACCTTCATCGTGGAAAACCGCGCGGGCGCCGGCGGCAATATCGGCGCGGCCAGCGTGGCCCGCGCCAAGCCCGACGGCTACACCATCCTGATCGTGGCCAACGGCATGGCCGTCAATCCGGCGCTGTACACGGACCTGAACTACGACCCGATCAAGGACTTCGCGCCGATCTCGCTGCTGGCCGTGGTGCCGAATGTACTGGTCACCAATCCCGCGCGCACCGGCGCCACCAGCGTGCAGGACGTGATCGCCAAGGCCAAGGCGCAGCCCAACCACTACACCTATGCCTCGGCCGGCGTGGGTACCTCCATCCACCTGGCGGGCGAGTTGTTCCTGTCCATGGCGCAGGTGGACATGCTGCACGTGCCCTACAAGGGCAGCGGCCCCGCCGTCGCCGATCTGCTGGGTGGCCAAGTGGACTACATGTTCGACAGCATCACCTCCGCCAAGCCGCACATCGAAACCGGCAAGCTGCGGGCGCTGGCGGTGACCACCAGCAAGCGTTCCGCCGCGCTGCCCGACGTGCCCACCGTGGCGGAAAGCGGATTGCCCGGCTACGAACTGATGCCGTGGTTCGCGGCATTCGCCCCCGCCGGCACGCCGCCCGAGGTGGTCACGAAACTGAACGCCGCCATGCGCGCCGCGCTGAATGATGCCAAGGTGCGCGCCACGCTGGATTCGATCGGCGCCGAGCCCATCGGCGGCACGCCGGATGAATTGCGCGACCACCTGGCGCGCGAGACCGCGCAATGGAAGACGCTGGTCAAGGAACGGAATATCAAGATCAATTGAGGCCCGTGCAGTCTGCGTCTACTCACCCATGATCGCCATCAACGCCCCCCTTGGTCGAACAATGCTAAATTCGGCTTCGACCAAGACGGAGGCGGCATGTCTGAACGTTCCATCATCAGAAAGGGAGATCGGACTTCGCACGGCGGGACCGTAGCCGAGGGCCACCCCACCTCGATGCTGCTTGGACGAGAGATCGCGTTGGTGGGACATAAAGTCACATGTCCGAAATGCAAGGGCGCCTTTCCCATCCTGGCCGATCCGGGACGCAATCATTCATTCATGGGCCAGGACACCGCCGTGGAGGGAATGCGCACTGCCTGCGGCGCCGTACTGATAGCGTCACAGATGGTGGCGCGTATCGGCTTTGCCCAAGGATTGTCCGATCCCGCTCCGATAGCCACAGCCCAGAGCGACACGCTGTGCCAGGAGTGTCTGGAAGCCGCTGCCCGCAACGCCGCAACCACCGTGGCGCGAGGGTAGATCGGTGAATATGCAGGCAAAAGAGTACTTCGCAGCCCGTCTGAAGCAAACGCATTTCCCCTTGCGGCTTTACGGCCTGGTCGACGCGCTGCTGCACAATGAGGTTTCGGCTACCCATCCCTTATCCCGCTCCTCATCTTGCGTAGCGCTGTTCGACGGCACGCCTGATGAAGCGCTGGCGCATGCCGGCCCATGGCTGCTGGATTGCTCCGCCGACGGGAATCCCCACATCGCTGCGCTGCAACGCCTGGCCGAAAGCGGGCTTGGTTGTATCTGGATCGTCAGCAGCTACGCCATAGATGATCTGGCCGAAGCCTTGCAGGCGCGATTGAATGTGCGCATGCCCAATGGGTCCACTGCATTGCTGCGCTATTACGACGCAAGACTCGCGAACGACATCGCTGCGCTGCTAACCCCCGAGCAACGAGCCGCGTTCTTTGCCCCCGTCCACGATTGGCTGGCGCAACGCAACGGCGAACTCATCAGGATTCATCCCACCCATGGTGCTTGAACTCACCCCCCAGCAAGTCGCCGGCCTTTGCGCGATCGACGCCAAGGGATTTGTGCAGGGAGTCATGCAGGACATCCTGCGCGACTACCCCGGGCTGGCCGAGGCTGGCTTGAGCGCAAGACTTGCCACTGCTCTCTCGCAGGCGCGGGCCCTGGGAATAGACGAGGACGCGAATCTTGTCGATTTTCTCAGGACCGAGGCGCTGGTTCCTGGATTCTATAGACAGCCCGGGTTCCTTGCCTGGATCCGCAAGCCCGGACGCCCCACGGATCAACGGTTTCATGACTACATGCAGGTGATGAAATGGCAGTCGCGCCAACAGCTCCGACAAGAGCATAGGGATTAAGGGAAATGCCTGGACCTCTCGCAATACCAATCGCAGGATGGGTGGCGGAAGCCATAGCAGCCGCGTTCGCTCGGGCGGCAGCAAGCGCCGCGGCAGGTGCAGTGCTGGGAGGCGTGGCCACTTTGCCAGGCGATACGCCTCGGGAAGACAGCGAAGCCAAACCAACCGACCGCGCCTTGCCCAGGACCGAAGAACCTTGCAAAAAATGCCCGCCGGACCTGGGGATGAAAGTCAGGCGCAGGCATGGGGAAAATTGGAACGCCTATGCATATCAAGCCCGGATTACCGGGTTCGACTACGACACCGAGTATTGTTTGTGGAGCGATGAATGGAACTGGAAGGTTCTCACTCTCGGTAGCGAGTTTGACATCGACTTTGACGGCTTCGTGTCGACGGAGTGCCTGCTGCAGGAGACGAAAGGAAACTACGACAGTTTCATCGATGAAGACGGAGAGCAAGCCGGTTGGTTTGGCGGCTTCAAGACCATGCGCTTACAAGCCAGCCGCCAGGCAGGCGCGGTTCGTACCAACCCTCCCGCAAGATTAAGATGGTATTTCCAAACTCCAAGAACGCAGGCACTGCTGCGGCAGCTGCTGAACAGCCTGGGCGCGGAATCCGTTGTAGTTCCCTGACGAGAAAGACATGCTTATCACATGCCAATTTAAAGACCCAACACATCAGTCCGGAGATTTTCCGGAAATGCTTCGTCGACTGCGCGCGATCACAGCGTTGCTGGCAGGCAAGTCCGACGGATTGACGGAATGGTTCTCGCAGGGTGAGTCGATTGACGAAGCCAGGTTGTATCCTGCCTTCGAGGGCGACGAACCCTCGAATGCGTTCCTTGCCGTGTTGAACAACGAATATCGGCTTGACAGGTCATTTACTGCCATCTCTATTTGGAATGGCGCTGAAGAACAACGCGATGGCGTAGTTCTTGAGTTGCAAGGCAACAATAAAGGCGGTCCGTGCACTCTGACCATCTCTTACCATAAGCGGCGAGACGACCGCTTTGGCGGCGCCGCCTCGGTAAAAGATATCGTCGCCGCGATCGCCGAGCTCTTTGTCACGCAGTATGTAACTGTCTCTCCACGCTATTACTACGAGAAGCAGGTTTTCGACGACAAACCCGGCGTCGGCTGGATGCTATACCTTCCGCAAGTGATCACCGCCGAGCAAGTCCCGGAAGCCCAGGCTCTGATTCCCGTTCCTGCTGCCGGAAAGAAACAGACCGGCACCATCATCGTCAGCGTCGCGAACGAAGTGTTTTCGCTGGACAACGCCAGCCACGTCGAATTGGCGAACCGCATCGAAATGCGTCTGGTGGACCAGGATCTGCTGCCGCGCTACGCGGACCTCTAGTCAACCCGCCGCCGCTTCGGCCTCGCCCCGTCCCACGGATACCCATCGAACGTATCCTTCACCAGCTCCCGCAACCAGATGATGGCCGGATCCTGGTGAAAGCGCGGATGCCAATGCTGCCTCAGCGCGAAGGACGGCAGCGGCAATGGCGGCTCCAGCACCTTGACCACCCCATAGCCGCCGAACACATTGCCCAGCTCCTGCGGCACCGTGGCGATCAGGTCCGGGTGCTGGTCCAGCAACAGCGGCACCACCAGGAAGTGCGGCGTGGACAGGAAGATGTTGCGCTTGACGCCCTGCTCCTCCAGCGCGCTGTCATAGGCTTCGGACGAACGCCCCGCCAACGTCACCACGATCTGCGGCATGCGCTGGAACTGTTCCAGCGTCAGCTCGTCGCCCACCTCCTTGTTCTTCACGCTGACCAGCGTCACGAAGCGATGCATGAACAGCTGCTGCTGGAACAGGCCCTGCGGCGCCGCGCGCAGCGATCCCAGCACCAGGTCCACCTCGCCCGAGGCCAGCAGCGGCTCGACCTGCTGCAGCGGCACCTGGCGCGTGCGCAGGGTGCAGTGTGGCGCCAGTTCGCGCAGGCGCTTGATCAGCGGCGGCAGGAACACCAGCTCGCCCATGTCCGTCATGCACAGGGTGAAGACGCGCATGGCCGAGGCCGGATCGAACTGCGCCTGCGACAGCACCTGTCCGCGTATGGTCGCCATCAGCGCCAGGATGGTTGGCGCCAGGCTCTCTGATTTCGGGGTGGGCAGCATGCCCTGGCCGGTCTTCACGAACAGCGGATCGTCGAAGAACGCGCGCAAGCGGTTCACGGCATGGCTCATGGCGCTTTGCGACAGGCCCAGCTGTTCGCCGGCTCGGGTCACGCTGCGTTCGCGCATCAGGCTGTCGAAGACAGCGAGCAGGTTGAGGTCCAGTTTCTCGTTATGCATAGCGTGCATTTCCAGAATCAGGTTCATGATATTGACGCATATTCCGCCGCTATCTATCGTCTTGTCAAACGCCGCGCAGACCGGCGTTTCCACAAGGAGACAAGATCTTGAAGCCCCTTCTACACCCCGTGCGCGCGGTGCTGGTTTCGTGCGCCCTGCTGTCCTGTAGCGCCGCCTCGGCCGATGTCGGCGTAGGCGTCATCCTGTCGCTCACCGGCCCGGCCGCTTCGCTGGGCGGCCCCGCCAAAAATGCAATAGACCTGCTGCCGCGCGAAGTCGCGGGCGAGGCGGTGCGCTACATCGTGCTGGACGACGCATCCGACGCCACAGGTGCCGCCCGAGCCTTCCGGCGGCTGGTCGACGAGCACAACGTGGACGTGGTGCTGGGCACCTCGGTCACACCCGCCACCCTGACCCTGCTGCCCATCGCGCAGGAGAAGAAGGTGCCCTTGATGAGCCTGGCGGCCGGGGCCAAGCTGGTCGAACCCATGGACGCGCAACGCCACTGGGTATTCAAGGTGGTGCAGAACGAGAACCTGATGGTGGCCAGCACCATTGCGCACATGCAGGCCGCCGGCGTGAAGTCGCTGGGCTACATCGGCTTCGCCGACGCCTACGGCGACAGCTGGCTGGCCGAAGTCTCCGCGCAGGCTGCGCGCGCCGGCATCAAGCTGGTCGCCACCGAACGCTACGCGAAGACCGACACCAGCGTCACGGCGCAGACCCTGAAGCTGCTGGCCGCGAAGCCCGACGCGGTCATCGTGGCGGCCTCCGGCACGCCCGGGGCGCTGCCGCAGAAATCGCTGCGCGAACGCGGCTATGCCGGCCGCATCTACCAGACCTACGGCATCGCCAACCGCGAGTTCCTGCGCATCGCCGGCAAGGACGCCGAAGGCGCGCTATTCGCGGTGGGCCCGGTCGTGGTCGCCAGCCAGCTGGACGCGGCCAATCCCATACGCGCGGTCGCCATGGACCTGACGCAGCGCTATGAAACGGCCCACGGCAAGGACTCGATGTCGGTGTTCGCGGCCAACGCCTGGGACGCCGGCATCGTGTTGCAGCAGGCATTGAAGACCACGTTGCCCAAGGCCAGGCCGGGCACGCCGGAGTTCAGGGCGGGCCTGCGCGATGCGCTGGAAGCCACGCGCGACGCCGTCACCTCGCAAGGCGTGTCCACCATGTCGCCCACCGATCACGTGGGCTATGACGAACGCGCCGCTGTCATGGTGCAGATCAAGGACGGCGCCTGGCGCTACGTCAAGTAAACACAGGAGCAAACCCATGTTCATCAAAAACACCTGGTACGTCGCGGCATGGGACCAGGAAGTCGGCGCGGACGGCCTGTTCTCGCGCACCATCATCGGCGTGCCCGTGCTCATGTACCGCGACGCTGCGGGCCGGCTGGTGGCGCTGGAAGACCGCTGCTGCCACCGCGGCGCGCCCTTGTCGGTGGGCCGGCGCGAAGGCGATTGCGTGCGCTGCATGTACCACGGCCTGAAGTTCGACCCGACCGGCGCCTGTGTCGAGGCGCCGGCGCAGGCGCGCATTCCGCCGCAGGCCAGGGTGCGCACCTTCCCGGTGGTGGAGCGGCACCGCTGGATCTGGATCTGGATGGGCGATCCGGAACGCGCCGACCCGGCCCTCATCCCCGACACGCAATGGCTGGATCATCCCGACTGGCGCAGCCTGGACGGCTACATCCATTACGACGTCAACTATCTGCTGATCGCCGACAACCTGCTCGATTTCTCGCATCTGCCCTTCGTGCATCCGACCACCCTGGGCGGCAGCGAAGACTATGCCGCGGTATCGCCCAAGGTCGACCGGCTGCCCGATGGCGTGCGCATCACGCGCTGGACGCTCAATACCGAAGCGCCACCCTTCGCAAGGAAGGTCCGCGAATGGCCCGGCCTGGTGGACCGCTGGAACATCTACAACTTCACGCTGCCCGGCATCCTGCTGATGGACTCGGGCATGGCTCCGGCCGGCAACGGCGCGCAGGAAGGCAATCGCGCAGGCGCCATCGAATTCCGCGGCTGCCAGGCGCTGACGCCCGAAACCGCCACCTCGACGCACTACTTCTTCGCGCACCCGCACAACTTCTCCATCGACCAGCCCGAGGTCACCGCATCCATCCACCAGAGCGTGGTGGAAGCCTTCGACGAAGACCGCGACATCATCACCGCGCAGCAGCACTCCTTATCCCTGGCGCCCGATTTCAAGATGGTGCCGCTGTCCATCGACGCCGCGCTGTCCCAGTTCCGCTGGGTGGTGGCGCGCCGCGTCGAGGAAGAGCAGCAGCAGGCCGCGGCTGGCGGGTCCGGCGTGCGCGCGGCGCAGGCGGTGGCCTGAGATGCGGCGCTTGATCGTCAGCCGCATCGTGCGCGAAGCGAGCGGCGTGCTTGGCCTGCACCTGCGCAGCCCCGACGGCGCCATGCTGCCAGCCTTCGAAGCCGGCGCGCATGTGGATGTGGCGCTGGGCAATGGCCTGCTCAGGCAGTACTCCCTATGCGGCGATCCGGCAGAGCGGGACGTCTACCGGCTGGGCGTCGGCCTGGCACCCGACTCGCGCGGCGGTTCGCGCTACGTCCATGATCAGCTGCGCGCAGGCGACCTGGTGGATATCGGCGAGCCCAGACAATTGTTCGGACTGCACGCGCAGGCCGCCAGCCATGTCTTCATCGCGGGCGGCATAGGCATCACGCCCATCCTCAGCATGATCCATGCGTGCGTAAGGCGCGGCGAGCCCTGGCGGCTGCTGTACTGCGTGCGCGACCGCGACGCGGCCGCCTACCTGTCCGAACTTGCCGTGCACGGCGAGCGCGTGGCGCTGCACGTCGACCGCGAACAAGGCGGCGCGCGCTGCGACCTGGACGCCTACCTGGGCGGGCAACGGGAACCGGGCCAGCATATCTATTGCTGCGGACCCGGACCGCTGATGGACGCCGTGGCCGCCGCCTGCGAACGCGCCGGCATCGCCGCGGCCCGCGTGCATTTCGAACGCTTCAGCGCCGCCACGGCCGCCGCGCCCGAGCCCGGCGCGGCCTTCACGGTACGGCTGGCGCGCAGCGGCGGCTGTCATGAAGTGCCCGCGGACAAGTCTGTGCTGGATGTACTGGAAGCGGCCGGCGTCGCCTGGCCATACTCCTGCCGCGAAGGCCTGTGCCGCAGCTGCGAAGCCGGCGTGCTTTCCGGCGCGGTGGATCACCGCGACTACGTGCTCAGCGACGAAGAACGCGCCGCCAACCGCAGTATGATGGTCTGCGTGTCGCGCGGCTGCGGCACGCTGGAACTGGACGTTTAAGCGTCAGGCCGGTTCCTGCAAGGCCGACGCATCCAGCAGATGATCGACGATGGCGAGTATCTGCTCGGCGGCCTCGGCGATGTGCCGCTCCAGCGCGGCCTCGGCCTCTTCCGCCCGGCCCTGGCGGGCGAGCGTGATCAGTTCGCTGTGTTCGTCATGGGCCTGTTGGCGGATCGGCGCGTTGACGATCTGGAAGCGGAAGTAGCGTTCGGATTTTTCGTGCAGCGCACGCACCATGGCCAGCGCGGCGGGCCGTTGCGCCGAGCGGTACAGCAGTTCATGCAGCTGCCAGTTCAGGCGGCCCCATTGCTCGGGCTCGGCGGCGTCCATCTGCGCCACCACCTGGCTGGCCAGGTCCAGATCCTGGACCTCGCGCTGCTGCACGGCCAGGCGGAACAGCCACGGCTCCAGCCGCAGGCGGATATCGAAGAACTCCTGCACCTCGGCCCGCGACAGCATGGACACATAGGCGCCGCGGTGCGGGATCATGTCGATCAGCCCTTCGGCGCTGAGCTGGCGGATGGCCTCGCGCACCGGCAGGCGGCTCACGCCCAGTTCCTCGGCGAACAATTCCTGGCGCAGCGCGGAGCCGGGAGGAATCGCGCCCGACAGGATGCGGTCGCGCAGTTCGTCGACCACCAGTTCGACGGCGGTCTTGCGCACGAGGCGACCGGGGGTAGCGGCCGGGGGACGGGACTGCGGAGGAGCGGAAAGCGGCGAATTCTGGGACACGTATAACCTGCCTAGTTGAGCCGCCGGGCGGGAGCCGCGCGGCGTCGGGTTGCCGGAAACGGCCCCGTCCATGCCCAGGAAAACCCCGAGAGACAGCCGGTGCCTGCAGCCCGTTTAATGTGAGTATATTGGATCCATGATCCAGTTCAAGCCGCCACTCCCGGAGCGACGGTCCGAGGCCCCAGCCTCGTTTTTTTAAGCCCCATATTTTTGGATCCAATATCCAATAACCAACATCCAACCGGAACAAGCCGGATGGACCACGCATCAGGAGCCGCAGCATGAGCATTCAATGGCAAGGCGTATTTCCCGCCGTCACCACCAAGCTGAAACCCGATTTTTCGCTGGACCTGGAGGCTATCCGCCAGGGACTGGAACGCCTGATCGAGAACGGCGTGGGCGGCGTGGTGATGATGGGCATGGTGGGCGAAAACGCCCAGCTCTCGCCCGAAGAGAAGTTGCAGGTGCTGCGCACCGCCGTGGACACCGTGCGCGGCCGGGTGCCGGTGGTCTCGGGCGTGGCGGAAACCGGCACGGCGCGCGCCGCCGCCTTCGCCCAGGAAGCCGCGCGCATCGGCGTTAACGGCCTGATGGTGTTCCCCGGCCTGACCTACAAATCCGACGCGCGCGAAACCGTGGCCTTCTACCGCACGGTGGCGCGGGCCAGCGCCCTGCCCATCCTGCTCTACAACAACCCGCGCGGCTACGGCGTGGACCTGACCCCGGACCTGGTGGCTGAACTGCTGGAAGAGCCGACCATCGTCGCCATCAAGGAGGAGTCCTACGACACCACCCGCGTGACCGACCTGATCACGCGCTTTGGCGACCGGCTGGCCGTGATCTGCGGCGTGGACGACCTGATCCTGGAAAGCGCCGCGCTGGGCGTGACCGCCTGGGTGTCGGGCATGGCCAATGCGGTGCCCAAGGCGTCCGTCGACCTGCTGAAGCTGGCCGTCGAGGGCGATTTCGTGCGGGCCCGCAAGCTCTATGCCGCGCTGACGCCGCTGTTCCACCTGGATACCGTCGTCAAGCTGGTGCAGCACATCAAGCTGGCAGAACACCTCATCACCGGCAGCGCCGAAACCGTCAAGCCGCCGCGCCTGGACCTGGCCGGGGCCGAACGCGAACGCACCATCGCCATCACCAAGCAGACGCTCGCGGACCTTTCCGCCCTGGGCTACTGATACCGGAGCCGCCACCATGCGCCCCTACCGCCTGTCCGCGCTGGCCATCAGCGCCCTGTCCGCAGTTTCCGTCCTGTCCGCCGCGCATGCCGCGGACTACCCCGCCCGCTCGATGGAACTGGTGGTCGCCTACCAGCCTGGCGGCGGCAGCGACAACACCGCGCGCGCCATCGCCGAGGCGGTGCGCCCGCCGCTGCTGGCGCAGCCCACGGTGGTGATCAACAAGCCCGGCGCCAGCGGCTCCATCGGCTGGGCCTACGTCGCCAATGCGCAGCCCGACGGCTACCGGCTGGTGCTGATGACGCCTGAAATGCTGGTGGTTCCCTTGATGGGCATAGGCAAGACCACGGTCGGCGACTTCCAGCCCATCGCGCGCTTCACCGACGATCCCTCGTCGGTCACGGTGCGCGCCGATGCGCCCTGGAAGACGGTGGAGGAATTCCTGGCGGACGCGAAGAAGAATCCCGAGCGCGTGGCGGTGTCCAACGCCGGCATAGGCACCGTGCCGCACATGGCGGCGGCGGCCCTGGGCGAGCAGGCCGGCGTGAAGTTCGTGCACGTGCCCTACCAGGGCTCGGCCCCGGCCATCATGGGCTTGCTGGCGGGCGACGTGCAGGCCACCACGGTCGCCTACGCCGAACTGCAGCAGCATGTCGAGACCGGCAAGCTGCGCACCCTGGCCGTCATGGCGCCCAAGCGGCTGGACAACCTGCCCGCCGTGCCCACCATGAAGGAGAAAGGCGCAGACCTGCAATTCAGCGTCTGGCGCGGCATCGGACTGCCCAAGGCCACGCCCGCGGACGCGGTGGAGAAATGGCGGGCCGCGGCTCGCCAGGTGGCGCAATCGCAGGACTTCCAGGCGCTGATGCGCAAGCAGAACCTGACGCCTTCGTATGCCGACTTGCCGCAGTTCACGGCCGACGTAGCGCGCCAGGAGGAAGCGTTCAAGGCGCTGGTGCCCAAGCTGAATCTGAAGCCCTGAGTTTGAAATCCTGAACGGCTGCGGGCGCGGTCGCAATGCGCCGCGCCCCGCAAGCCCGGCCCGCCTACTCGACCGTCGCGCCCGACTTCTTCACCACTTCCGCCCAACGCGGAATCTCGGTCGCCATCAGCTCGCGCAACTGATCCGGCGTGCTGCCGACCAGTTCCATCCCCATGGTCTTGCCCAGCTTTTCCTGCACGTCAGGCTCTTTCAGGATCACCGCGATTTCCTGCGCCAGCTTGTCGAGGATGGGCTTGGGCGTGCCCTTGGGCGCGTACACGGCCTGCCACGACGCCATCTGGAAGCCCGGCACGCCGGCCTCCTGCATGGTCGGCACCTCGGGCGCCAGCGCGATGCGGTCCTTGGTGGTCACGGCCAACAGCTTGAGCTTGCCGGTCTGCAGCAAAGGCAGGGCCGCCGTCATCTGGTCGAACATGAAAGTCACCGCGCCGGAGGATACGTCGACCATGGCGGGCGGCGTGCCCTTGTAAGGCACATGGGTCAGCGGCACGCCTATCATGCTGGAGAACAATTCCCCGGCCAGGTGCGTGGAGGTGCCCGCGCCCGAGGACGCGAAGGTGCGCTTGCTCGGGTCGCGCTTCAACAGGGCGATCAGGTCGGCCACGGAATTCACGCCCAGGTTGGGATCCACCAGCAGCACGTTGGGCAGGTAGGCGATCAGCGAGACCGGCTCGAAATCCTTGACCGGGTCGTACTTCAGGTTCTTGTACAGGCTGGCGTTGATGGCGTGCGTGCTGATGGTGCCGCCGAACAGGGTATAGCCGTCGGGCGGAGCCTTGGCCACATAGGTCGCGCCGATGCCGCCCGCCGCGCCAGGCTTGTTTTCGACGATGACGTTCTGGTGCAGGCGGTCGCCCAGCTTCTGGGCCAGCACTCGGCCCACCACGTCGGTCGAGCCGCCCACGGTGAACGGCACCACATAGGAAATCGGCTTCTGCGCGGGCCAATCGGCGGCCTGGACGGGCGCTGCCAGCGTGCCCAGCATGGCGGCGGCCAGCAGCGCGGCCAGCGCGCCGCGTCGTTGCGTATTCATGGTTGTCTCCTGCCTCTTGTTTGGCTTATGGGGTTGCCGGCTGCGCCGGCGGCAAGGCTCAGCGGCCCTGTTGCTTGCGCCACGCGGCGAATTTGTCCTTGGTGCCCGGATCCGTAGGCGGATACAGCCCCAGGATGGATGCGCCCTGCTGCACCTCGCTGGTCACGAAGTCCTCGAAGGCCGTCATCTCCACGGCCTCGATGGCGATCTCGTCGGCCAGGCCGGCGGGTATCACCACCACGCCCTCGCGGTCGCCCACCACGATGTCGCCCGGCCACACCGCCACGTCGCCGCAGCCGATGGGCGCGTTGATGTCCAAGGCTTGATGCAGGGTCAGGTTGGTGGGAGCCGAAGGCCGCTGGTGATAGGCGGCATAGCCCATTTCGGCGATCTCGGGCGAATCGCGGAAACCGCCGTCCGTCACCACGCCAGCCACGCCGCGCTTCATCAGCCGCGTGACCAGGATGGAGCCTGCCGAAGCCGCGCGCGCGTCCTTGCGGCTGTCCATCACCAGCACCGCGCCTTGCGGGCAGGTCTCGACCGCAACGCGCTGCGGATGGGCGCGGTCCTCGAACACCTTGATGGTGTTCAGGTCCTCGCGGGCGGGGATGTAGCGCAGGGTGAAAGCCGGGCCGACCATATTGGGCAGCGTGGCGTTCAGCGGACGCACGTCCTGGATGAACTGGTTGCGCAAACCGCGCTTGAACAAGGCCGTGCACAGGGTGGCGGTGCTGACGCCAGCCAGGCGGGCGCGGGTTTCGGGATTCATTGGGGACACGATGGCTCCGGGGGGCTGAAGACTGTGGGGATGAGGCGCGCGCGGCGCCTAGAAGATCTCGGGCTCGGGCACGGGCGCGCCGAAGCCGGTTTCCAGGAAATCGAAATCGCAGCCGTCGTTGGCTTGCAGGATGTGCTTTGAATACATCCAGCCATACCCGCGCTCGTAGCGCTTGGGCGGCGGCGTCCAGGCGGCGCGACGCGCGGCCAGCTCGTCGTCGCTGACGTTCAGGTGGATGCTGCGCGCGGGCACGTCCACGGTGATCAAGTCGCCCGTCTGCACCAGGGCCAACGGGCCGCCAATGTAACTTTCCGGCGCCACGTGCAGGATGCAGGCGCCGTAGCTGGTGCCGCTCATGCGCGCGTCCGACAGGCGCAGCATGTCGCGCACGCCCTGCTTCACCAGCTTGGTCGGGATCGGCAGCATGCCCCATTCCGGCATGCCGGGGCCGCCTTGCGGACCGGCGTTGCGCAGGATCATGATGTGGTCGGCGGTGACGTCCAGGTCTTCGTCGTCCACTGCCGCCTTCATGCTGGGGTAGTCGTCGAACACCAGGGCCGGGCCGGTGTGGCGCAAGTACTGCGGCGCGCAGGCGCTGGGCTTGATGACGCAACCGTCCGGCGCGATATTGCCGCGCAGCACCGCCAGTGCGCCTTCGTCGTAGATGGCCCGGTCCAGCGGACGGATCACGTCGTCGTTGTAGACCTCGGCGCCGGCTATGTTCTCGCCCAGCGTCTTGCCGGTGACGGTCATGGCGGACCCGTCCAGATGGTCGTGCAAGCGCGACATCAGCGCCGGCAGTCCGCCCGCGTAGAAGAAGTCTTCCATCAGATAGGTGTCGCCGCTGGGCCGGATGTTGGCGATGACCGGCACCTTGCGGCTGGCGGCGTCGAAGTCGTCCAGGCCCACGGCGCAGCCGGCGCGGCGCGACATGGCGACCAGGTGCACGATGGCGTTGGTCGAACAGCCCATGGCCATGGCCACGTTGATGGCGTTCTTGAAGGACGCCAGGCTCAGGATGCGTTGCGGCGTCAGGTCTTCCCAGACCATCTCCACCGCGCGCCGGCCGCACTCGGCCGACATGCGCATGTGGTTGACGTCCGCCGCCGGGATCGAGGACGCGCCCGGCAGCGTCATGCCTATGGCTTCGGCGATGGCGGTCATGGTGCTGGCCGTGCCCATGGTCATGCAGGTGCCGTAGCTGCGGGCGATGCCGCCTTCGACCTCGGTCCATTGCTCCTGCGTGATCTTGCCGGCGCGGCGCTCGTCCCAGAGTTTCCAGGCATCCGACCCGGACCCCAGGATCTTGCCCTTCCAGTTGCCGCGCAGCATGGGGCCGGCCGGCACGTAGACACAGGGCAGCCCGGCGCTGACCGCGCCCATGAGCAGGCCTGGCGTGGTCTTGTCGCAGCCGCCCATGAGCACGGCGCCATCCACCGGATGGCTGCGCAGCAGTTCCTCGGTTTCCATGGCCAGGAAGTTGCGGTACAGCATGGTGGTCGGCTTGACGAAGGATTCCGACACTGAAATCGCCGGCAATTCCACCGGAAAGCCGCCCGCCTGGAACACGCCGCGCTTCACGTCCTCGACGCGCTGCTTGAAGTGGCTGTGGCAGGGATTCAGGTCCGACCAGGTATTGATGATGGCAATGATGGGGCGGCCCGCCCAGTCGTCGGGGCCGTACCCCATCTGCATCATGCGGGAGCGATGGCCGAAGGAGCGCAGGTCGTCCTTGGCCATCCAGGCGGCGCTGCGCAGGCTTTCGTAGGAGCGTTTCATAGGGGCGTGAAGGTGTTTCGTGATGGCGATCCGGCCATTTAAACACTAATACATTAGTGCGTCAGCTAGGTAAAAACCCGCTAAACTCCGTTACTCTTCAGGCCCCACTCCGCACGCGACCCGATGCAAAGCACCAAGCTCAGACTGGACCGCTCGCGCCACGCCGCGCCACAGGTCTTCGAACATCTACGCGAACAGATCTTGTCGCTGGAACTCGCGCCCGGCGCGCCGCTGTCGCGCATCACGCTGGCGGAAACCTACGGCCTGAGCCAGACCCCGATCCGCGACGCACTGATGCGCCTGGCCGAGGAGGCGCTGGTCGAGATCTACCCGCAGCACACCACGGTAGTCAGCCGCATCGACGTGGCCGCCGCCCGCGAGGCGCATTTCCTGCGCCGCTCGCTGGAACTGGAGATCGTGCAGATGCTGGCGCAGCGTCCGGACCCGCAGCTGTTCCAGCGCCTGCAAGCCAGCATCGACCTGCAGCGCGCCAGCCATGCCAGCGCCCAGTACCAGCGTTTCATCGACGCCGACCAGGCCTTCCACCGCGACATGCACGAGGCAGCGGGCGTGATCCGGCTGTGGGAACTGGCGCAGCGCTACAGCGGCCACCTGGATCGCCTGCGCCGCCTGCACCTGCCCGAAGCCGGCAAAGCCGAGCGCATCCTGGACGATCACCAGCGCCTGCTGGACGCCATCGCCGCGCAGGATCCACAGCGCGCCCAACAGGTACTGCGCGAACACCTTTCGGGCACCCTCAGCCAGGTGGCCGAGATCTGCAAGCGCTATCCAGAATATGTGCTGACGCCTTAGGAGCCGTCGCCCCTAAGGCATTTGCGCGCCGCGCGTACCCGCCCTGCCCGGTATGATCGGGTACACGCCATGGCCACAAGCTTGGCGACGGCGCGCCGCGCCACCACCGGAAAACACCAATGACCGCAAGGCACGCAACCCTGATCGCCCTGGCCGTGACCGCCTGGGTCCACCCCGCGCAGGCGGCCCCGCCCGACGCCTGCGCAACCATTACGGTGCGCGAAGGCGATCCCGTGCCCGCCGACGCCTGCGCCGTGAACATCGTGCCGCGCGACCCCGGCCCCGGCGGCATGCTGTCCGCCGAACCCGACTGGCTGCCCGTAGACCCGCAAGCCATGCCGGGCGTGTTCTACGACAGCGCATCGATCAAAGTGGTATCGGAGCGTCCGGCCGTCATGGCCGTGAACGTGGCCTGGTTCTACGCCCAGCCCAAGATCTCCGCGGCCAATGGGCAACCCTACCGCTCCGTGACCCAGCCGATCACCATGAACTGCACCGCCGGCACCTATACCGCCAGCCAGGTCGTGCACCATGCAGGCGAGAACGCGACCGGCCCCATTGTGGAGTCGCTGCCCCCGCCCACCATCCGCAATGCGCCGATCGCGCAAGACCCCGTGCAGCGCAAGCTGCGCGAGATGGTTTGCCCGGCCAATGGCAAAGGCGCGCGCAGGTAAGGCGCCGCCGGCGCGGGCAGTCCCGCGGGCGGCTTCAGCACATGGCCAGGCCGGTCACACCTGCGCCAGAGCCTGATCCAGATCGGCCAGCAGGTCGTCGATGTGCTCGATGCCGATGGACAGGCGCACGGTCTCCTCGCGCACGCCGGCCTTTTGCAGCTCTTCGGGATTGAGCTGGCGGTGCGTGGTGGACGCGGGGTGCGTGGCCAGCGACTTCGAGTCGCCGATGTTGACCAGGCGGGTGAACAGCTGCAGCGCGTCCTGGAAGCGCGCGCCGGCCTCGCGGCCGCCCTTCACGCCGAAGGTGAACAGGCCAGGCGCCTTGCCGCCCAGGTACTTCTGCGCCAAGGCGTGGTCGGGATGGTCCGGCAGGCCCGCATAGTTGACCCATTCCACCTTCGGATGTTCGCGCAGGTAGTTGGCGATCTTGACGGTGTTCTCGACGATGCGGTCCACGCGCAGCGCCAGGGTCTCGATGCCTTGCAGGATCTGGAACGAGTTGAAAGGCGAGATCGCCGCGCCGGTATTGCGCAGCGGCACCACGCGTGCGCGGCCGATGTAGGCGGCCGGACCGAAGGCTTCGGTATAGACCACGCCGTGGTAGCTGACGTCCGGCGTGTTCAGGCGCTTGAAGCGCTCTTTGTGCTCGCCCCAGGGGAACTTGCCCGAGTCGATGATGGCTCCGCCCAGGCTGGTGCCGTGGCCGCCCAGGTACTTGGTCAGCGACTGCACCACGATGTCGGCGCCGTGCTCGATGGGGCGCAGCAGGTAAGGCGACGGCACGGTGTTGTCGACGATCAGCGGCAGGCCGTGGCGGTGCGCCAGGTCGGCCAGTGCGGCGATATCGGTGATATTGCCCAGCGGGTTGCCGACGGATTCCGCGAAGATAGCCTTGGTGCGGTCGTCGATCTGGGCCTCGAAGGCGGCCAGATCGGACGGATTGGCGAAACGCGTGGTGATGCCGTACTGCGGCAGCGTGTGCGCGAACAGGTTGTAGGTGCCGCCGTACAGCGTGCTGGACGAGACGATGTTGTCGCCCGCTTCGGCGATGGTCAGGATGGCGTAGGTCACCGCGGCCTGGCCCGAGGCCAGCGCCAGCGCGGCGATGCCGCCTTCCAGCGCCGCCACGCGCTGCTCCAGCACGTCTGTGGTCGGGTTCATGATGCGGGTGTAGATATTGCCCGGCACCTTGAGGTCGAACAGATCGGCGCCATGCTGCGTGTCGTCGAACGCATAGGCCACGGTCTGGTAGATGGGCACGGCCACGGCGCGCGTGGTCGGATCGGGGCGATAGCCGCCATGCACGGCAATGGTCTCTAGCCGCCACGGCTTATTCGATTGGGTCACGCGTGTCTCCTTGTTGATGCTGATGGCGAGGTATGCAGTCCAGGCCGGATTGTAGTTATGCGGGCGGAATATGGATACCGCTCGGGGCTCATAACCATATCACCGCGCGGCGCATCAGAACCGCTCGTCCATCAGCGCCGGCATCACGATCTCCCGCACGAACGAGGCATCCGACAGATTCAGCAGCGCGCGCGTCATCGCCACCACGTCGTGCACCGGTATCAAGCCGCCCTCTCCCCGCATGCTGGCCGCGTCGCGCGGCACGTCCAGACCGTCTTGCGTATTCAGGTAGCCCAATTGCAGGCAGGTCACCGCCAGCCGGCGCGACCTGAAGCTTTCGCGCAAAGCGTCGGCGATGCCGCGCAGCGCGTGCTTGGACGCGCCGAACGTGACCTCGGGACGGCCGCTGCCGGCCAGCGCGGAGGTCGAGCCAGTCAGTATGACTTGCGGCCTGCGCGCGCCCAGGACGCGCGGTATCAGGCGTTGCAGCAACAGGATGGTCGCGGTGACGTTGATATCCACCATGCGCGCGATCTCCGTCGGCGCATCCGCCAGGAAGTCGTAGTCCTGGCTGAACGCATGCTCTTCCCACACGCCCAGGTTG
Source organism: Achromobacter sp. D7-1 (assembly GCF_059760445.1). NCBI lineage: Bacteria > Pseudomonadati > Pseudomonadota > Betaproteobacteria > Burkholderiales > Alcaligenaceae > Achromobacter > Achromobacter sp. D7-1. Next base: position 49,353 of record NZ_JCBAMT010000016.1, read on the forward strand.
TAGAGGACGGCGTCCAGTTCATCCGGGGCTTGCGCGGCGATCTGCTCGACGGCCGCCTCGGGCTGCGACAGGTCCGCTTCGATCCAGCGCAGTTCGCAGCCCGGCGGGACGACAATGTCCGACGGCGCGCGGCGGGCCACGCCCACGATCAGCGAGGCATCCTGGCCCAGCCCCTCAACGAATGCCCTGCCCAGCCCCTTGCTGGCGCCCACAACCATGACCCGCATTGCTACCTCCGTTCGATCGCGCCCGGGAATGCGGCAACGCTTCCCGCAGCAAAGACGCCCGGTATAGCACGATCCGTGGTGGATTCCCGCAATGCCCGCAGGCGCTGGCGGACAATGCTCGCCGCTAGCGCATCGCGCCTTGCAGCCACGCCGGCCGCGGCGCGGCATCCAGCCAGTTCTTGACGATCAGGCCCAGCTCGGTATCGCCCGAGATCCGCAGCCGGCGTTGGAAGAACAAGGTATCGGCGTCCGTCTCGGAACGCATCAAGGCCAGCAGATCGGCCAGCCTGGCGCCCAGTTCCAGCTCAGCGGCGGCGCCGTTCCATATCGGGCGAAAGGCGCCCTGGCGCACGGCGAAGCTGCTGCGCAGGCCCAGGTCCTCGACGGTGATGGCGAAGCTGCGGCCTTCCAGTTCTGCTGGCGGCGTCAGCCACTTCAGCCGCCGCGCCAGTTCCAGCCCCGCGATGAAATGCAGCGAGACGAACGGCGCGGGCAAGCGCCGGCCCAGCCTGGCGAACACGCCGGGCACTTGGATCGCGGCGCTCATGCGGCAGCCTCCAGCAGATCGATGCCGGGCTTGCCGTGGAAGTAACCGTTGCAACGAGCCATGCCCGCCGGCGGTTGCACCTCTGTCGGCGCCAGGCCGCGCCGCGTCGCATCGAGCGCGGCGATCGCTTCCAGCGTGCCGGCCGATTGCGGGCTCACCCGCAGCACCTGCACCCCCATGGCAGCAAGCTCTGGCGCCTGCGACAGCAGATCCAGACAGGCGCCCGACTGCACCTGGATGCCGTTGATCGCCAGGAAATCGCGCGATTCCCGCGTACGCATGTCCAGCCCGTCCGGATGCTCGATGCAGCGAAAGCCGCAATCGTCCTTCTTCAGGCGGAAATGTCGCGCCGTGAAGCAGCGCGCCGAGAATGCAAGCGCCATGCGGCCCCACACCATGACTTCCGCTTCCAGGCCGGCGGGCTTTTCGGCCATCAGGCGGGCCAGCGTCTTGCTGTCCATTTCCAGCGGCGCGACGAAGCGTGCCGCTCCGCGCCCGGCCAGCCATTCCAGGGTGCCGCCGTGATAGGCATTGATATGGGGACCAGCCACGAAGAAGCGGCCGTTCAGGTGCCGCACCGCGCCCAGTTCGCCAGCCTCGACCATGAAGTCGTCCTGTCCGCAAAGCTTCTTCAGCGCGCTGGCTTCCGCGCCGGTCTCGATCAGGGTGCGGCCCGACAGCACCACCGTCTTGCCCGCGTCGCGCAGGTCGCGCACCAGCTCCAGCCAATCCTCGGCGCGCAGTTCGTGCCTGCGGCTGCAGACGGTTTCGCCCACGTAGATGATGTCGGCGGGGCTGTCGGCCAAGGCCGCGTAGAAATCCAGCGTCTGCTGGCGCGGCCAGTAGTACTGCAGCGGTGCAACCGATATCTGGTATGCGCTAGGTTTCATTTCCATGGACGTTCGAATGCGCCTTGCGTGACTTGGGAACCCTCGGAATGGCGCGCCAGCATGGCGTTCCATTCGGGACGGGGCGAAAAACGGGAGGCGTCCGCGTGCGCGCCATCCAAGGCCGCGCGCAGCGTCGACACCACCTGGGTGACATAGGCCGGGCTGCGCTGCCGTCCTTCGATCTTGATGGCCGACACGCCCATCTCCGCCAGGCGCGGCAAGAGGCCGATGGCGTTCAAGCTGGTGGGCTCCTCCAGCGCGTGGTCGGCCTGGCCGTCCACGTCGAAACGGCCCTTGCACAGGGTGGGATAGGCCGCCGGCTCGCCCGGCTCGTAGCGGTCGATCAGAATGCCGTTCAGGCGCGCGTCCATGCGGCCGTTCTCTTCCGACCAGCGCACCGCATGCGCGGGCGAACAGACGCCCTTGTTGTTGGGGGAATCGCCGGTGGCGTAGGACGACAACAGGCAACGGCCCTCAGCCATGACGCACAGGCTGCCGAAGCCGAACACCTCGACCTCGACGCTGACGTTGGCGCAGATGCGCGCGATCTCGGCCAGGGTCAACACGCGCGGCAGCACCACGCGGCGGATGCCGAACTGTTCCTTCATCAGCTCGATGGCGTCGGCGTGGGTGGCGGACCCCTGCACCGACAGGTGCAGACGCAGGTCGGGATAGCGGTCGCTGGCGTAGGCCAATAGCCCAGCGTCGGCCATGATGACGGCATCGGCGCCCAGCCCGTGGGCCGCATCCACGGCGGCGCGCCACTCCGGCGCCCTGCCCGCCTGCACAAACGTATTGATCGCGAACAGCACTTGGCGCCCGCGGCTGTGGGCCAGCTCCACGCCTGCGCGGATGTCGCTTTCGGTGAAGTTGAGCCCGGCGAAGTTGCGGGCGTTGGTGGCGTTCTTGAGCCCGAGGTAGACGGTGTCGGCGCCGGCGTCGATGGCGGCCTTCAGCGCGGCCAGGCTGCCGGCGGGGGCCACGAGCTCCATGGGAGAGGTTCGAGTTTCCATGCCGGCCAGTCTATGGGGCCGCCACGCCCCTGGCCTTGTCGCAGATCAAACGGAGCATGCTGAGCGCCGCGCGCGGACCTATTCTTCGGTGTACAGCCCGTGCTCCACGGCGTACACCGCGACCTGCACGCGGCTGGTCAGGTTCAGTTTCTTCAGCACGTTCTGCACGTGGATCTTGACCGTGCTTTCGCTCACGTCCAGTTCGCGCGCGATGACCTTGTTGCTGGCGCCACGCGCCAGCCATTGCACGATCTGGGTCTCGCGCGCGGTCAGGCGATGGCGCTCGGCGCTGCCTGCCGCCTGCGGCGCCTGCGCCGCCAGGCTGGCCTGGCCGCGGAACTGCTCGACCAGCTTGGCGGTCATGCTCTCGGCGATGACCGGCTCGCCGCCCGCGGCGCGGCGGATCGCTGCCGTCAACGCGTCGGCGTCGATGTTCTTGACCAGGTAGCCGCGCGCGCCGTCGCGCAGCGCCTGGCCCAGTTCGTCGGCCTCTTCCGACACCGTCAGGATGATGACAGCGCAGGCAGGAAGCTCCTGGGTCAGCAGCTGCAGGGTTTCCAGTCCGGACAGGCCCGGCAGGTTGAGGTCCAGCAGGACCACGTCGGGCTTGAGTTCCTTGGCGCGCTTCAGGCCTTCGACGCCGTCGCCGGCCTCGGCCACGACCTCGAAATCGGGCTGGCGTTGCAACAGCAGGCGCACGCCCGAGCGGAACAGGGTGTGGTCGTCGACGAGGAGGATACGGATGGGCATGGTCGGAAGGTTCAGGCGGCCTGGCGTTCGCTGCCGGGCAGGGTCAGCGCGACGCGCGTGCCGGCGCCGGGCTGCGATTCAAGTTTTATCACGGCGCGCATGCGTGCAGCGCGCTCGCGCATGATGTGCAGGCCCACATGCGATTCGCCGCGCTCCGCGACCTCGGCGGGATCGTAGCCCTGGCCGTCGTCGGCGATGACAAGGCTGAAGTCGCGGTCATTGGCGACATCGATGCGCACATGGCTGGCTTCGGAATGCTTGCGCACATTGGACAGCGCCTCTTGCAAGATGAACAGCACCTGCAACTGCTCGTCAGGCGGCAACGGCGCGCCCTCGCCCCGTCCGAAGCGCAATTCGGTCTCGATCCCGGTCTGGCGCCGGAAACGCGCCACGGTGTCTTCGATGGCGGCTTGCAGGTCGCCCTGCGACAGCTTGGTGCGGAAGTTGGTCAGCAGCTCGCGCACGTCCTGGTAGCTTTCGTCCACGCCAGTGCGCAGCAACGGCAGGATCTCGTCGACTTCCGCCTGGTCGCCGCGCTTGACGGCTGCGTCCAGCATCTGCAACTGCAGGTTCAGGAAGTTCAGCCCCTGGGCCAGGCTGTCGTGCAGCCCCTGCGCCACCAGCCCGCGCTCGCGCACTACCGCCAACTGCCGCGCCTGGGCGCTCAGGCGGCGGTTGTCCAGGGCCACGCCCAGATGCTGGCCCAGCGTTTCCAGCAACTGCGATTCGGCTGGCGACAGGCGGCGTTGCTGGCGGAAATGCAGGGAGTACGACCCCAGCACCTCGTCGCGCGTGACGATGCGGAACACGGCCACGCTGGCAAAGCCGTCGCGCTGGCAGTTCAACTCCATCGCCGGCGGCGACTCGCGGAAGTCCTGGATGACGATGACCCCGGCCTGCCGCGTGGCGACGCCGCAATAGCAGTCGTTCACCCGCATGCAATGCTCGGATTCGACCAGCTCGTCCGACAGCCCGACCGACACCATCAGATTGAGTTGCTCGTTGTTGGGATCCAGCGCCCGGATGCTGCCGCCTTCGGCGTCGAATTGCAGCATCACACGCCGCAGAAAGCCGTCGCACAGCGCTTCGATCTCGTTGGGCTGGTTCAGGAAGGCGGCCATGTCATAGAGCGCGCCGATATCGCGGTTCTGCGCGGCCAGCTGAGCGGTCTTCTCTTCGACGCGCCGTTCCAGGCCGGTGTACAGATCCTGCAACTCATCGGCCATGCGGTTGTAGCCGCGCGCCAGCACGCCGAACTCGTCCTGGCTTTCCACCGGCAGCCGGGTGCTGAATTCCCTGGCAGCCATGCGTTGCAGGCCGTCGCGCAGCCGCAGCACCGGCGAAATGATCCAGAGATACAGCAGGTAGATCATCGCCAGCGTGCCGGCGCTGGCAATCGCGGCCAGCACGCCCTGCGACAGGCGCAGCGAGGTGGTCTTGCCGGCGTTGTCCTGTTCGATCATGCGCACCAGCGTATCCGCCCGGGCCACGAACTCCGGCAAGGTTTCCAGATAGGTCGCGGCGTCCGGCTGCGCCAGGGCGCGCTTGGCGGCCGGCTTCATGATGTCGTACCAGTAGGCGGCCACGTCATGCCATTGCTTGCGGATCGCCTCGTCGTTGGGAATGAATAGCGGGCGCGCCGGATTGCCGCGCGCCAGCCGGGCGATGGTATCGTCCATCAGCTGGACCTGCTCATTGGTGCGGAACTCGCGTCCCGCCTGCGGGCGCATCAGTTCCACCGCCACGCGATTGGCCCGCATGCGCAGGCTGCCCGTGTCGTTGATGGCCGCGCCCGCGCCTTCCAGCTGCCAGGACAGCCACAGCGTCCAGCTGACCATGGACAGCACCACCACCAGCGCCACCAGGGAACTGATGACGATGCGCGTGGACAGGCGATGCCGGGGCGAAGGCAGGCCGTCGGGTCCGGCGGCGGCGGTATCGGTAGGCTTCATGGCTTTCAACGCGGTCTTGCTTGAGGAATGCGGCGGGTTCCAGTGTAGCCGCTGCGCCTCCAGCGCCGGCCGCGGGCCGTCAAGCCAGCCCAAGGCTGCGGCAAATGAAATCCGCGACTTGCGCCGGCTCGTTGACCGGCAGGCAAGGCAGGCCGGTGGCCAGCTGCGCATCGGTGGCTACCGCCAGGAAACTGCTGTCCTCCGCATGCAGGGGCGGCTTGCCCAGGGCGGGCCGGTACACCTCGATGCGCGGGATCGCGGCCTGTTTGAAGCCTTCGACCAGCACCAGGTCGGCTGGCGACAGGCGCGCCAGCTGCTGGTCCAGGGTGGGTTCGGGCGCGTCGCGCAGCTCGTGGACGATGGCGTAGCGGAACGGCGACGCCACCATCACCTCCAGCGCCCCCGCCTGGCGGAAGCGGGCGCTGTCCTTGCCGGGGGGCTCCATCTGGAAATCGTGGTGACTGTGCTTGATGACGCTGACCCGCAGGCCGCGCGCGGCCAACAAGGGCAGCATGGCCTCGATCAGGGTGGTCTTGCCGCTGCCGGAACGGCCGGCGATGCCGAAAACTGGGGTCATGCAAGCTCCGTGAACAAAGGGCATACGATGGGCAGGAAGGCATCCGCCCGCGCCGAGTATGCCAGCAAAGCGCCCGCCACCAGGTCGAAATACCAGCCATGCAGGGTCAGGCTGCCCGCCTCCACCGCGCGCCGCACGAAGGGCAGTTCCTCCAGGTTGCGCAGCGAAATCAGGATGGACGCCTGCTCGCAAGCCCGCCTGCGCTCGGCGGCCGTCGCCTCCGGCATCTGCTGCAACACCTGCTTGCGCGCCGGTTCGGCGATATCCATCCAGCGTTCCAGGTAGTCGGTCTCGCCGTCGCCCCGGGTGCGCCGGTCCATCAGGGCGCGAATACCGCCGCAATGGGCGTGGCCCAGCACGATGACGCGGCTGACCTGCAACTGCTCGACCGCGAACTGTATCGCGGCCAGCACGCCCTGCAAGCCACGGTCGGTGCTGGCCGGCGGCACCAGGTTGGCGACGTTGCGCACGGTGAAGATGTCGCCGGGGTCGCAGCCCAGCAACATGGCCGGATCCACCCGCGAATCGCAGCAGCCCACCAGCAAAGTGCTGGGGTGCTGGCCTTCGCAAAGATTGCGGTAGAGCGACGGCGCGTCTTCGTAGTACTGCTGCTGGAAGCGTTGGAAGCCGTCGACCAGACGTTCGATGTCGCGCATCTCAGCCTCCCGTCTGCGCCATGAAGCGCACGATGCGTTCCGGACGAGCCACGAAATCGTGGCGCTCCGGCTTGGCGGCGATGCCGGCCTGGATCGCCTGGATCAGATCGGCATCGCTGGCGCCCGCGCGCAGCAGGCGGCCCAGCGGCACCTGGTCTTCCTGGCCCAGGCACAGGTACAGGGTTCCGTCCACGCCCAGCCTTACGCGGTTGCAGGCGGCGCAGAAGTGGCGCGACATGGGCGTGATCACGCCCAGCACGGGCGTTCCTTGGCCCGTGGTCCAGTAGCGTGCCGGCCCCGCTCCCGTCCCGCCCAAGGCCGGCAGCAGGCCGGCGCCGGCCGCCAGCCGCGCGCCCATGGTGTTCAGATCGGTATGGGCGTAGCCCTGGCCGCAGCTGCCCATGGGCATGGGTTCGATCAGGCGCAGCACGAAGCCCTGTTCCACCGCATAGTCCAGCAGCCTGCGCACCTCGGCCTCGGGCGTGGCCGCGTGCACCACGCTGTTGAGCTTGATGGGCGCAAAACCCGCGTCCTTGGCCGCGGCCAAGCCCGCCAGCACCGATTCCAGGCAATCCCGCCCGGTGATCTGGCTGAAGGCGGCGGCGTCCAGCGTGTCCAGGCTGATGTTCAGACGGTCCACGCCGGCGGCGCGCAGGTCCTGCGCGTGGCGCGCCAGCTGAGTGCCGTTGGTGGACACGGACAGGTCCCGCAATCCGGGCATCGCGGCGATGACGCTCGCCAGACCGGCCACGCCGCGGCGCAGCAGGGGTTCGCCGCCGGTCAGCCGGACCTTGCTGACGCCCAAACCGACGAACAGCCCCACCAGCCGCGCCATTTCCTCATGGCGCAGCCAGTTGGCGGGGGTTTCGAAGCCCTTGAAGTCCTTGGGCAGGCAGTAGCTGCAACGCAGGTCGCAACGGTCCGTGACGGACACGCGCAGATAATCGATGCGGCGGCCATGGCCGTCCACCAGGGGTCTCGCAGCCGGCTCGTCCATCATGCGGCGCTCCCGCTGTAGACGCGCTCCGGCTCCCCGCCCTGCAAGTCTATGCCCTGGATGTCGGCGCGTTCGACCAGCAGCTTGGCGTACTGGCGCCAGGCGGTATCGCGGCTCATGGACGACAGCGCCGTGGCGATCTGTGCGGCCACGTGCTCGTAGGGTTGCATGCGGCCTTCTATGCGCCGCGTCACCCGCACGATGTGCAGGCCATGGCGAGTTTCCAGCAATTGCGGCAGCAGGCCGCCAGCGGGCAGCGCGAACACCGCGCGCTCGAATTCCGGCACCGTGTCGCCGCGGCCCAGCTGGCCCAGGCTGCCGCCCAGGGCGGCCGAGGGGCAGTTCGATTGCTCGCGCGCCACCTCGGCGAAGCGCGAGGGATCCTCGAGCAATTCGGCCAGCACCACATTGGCGTGCGCCCGCAGCATGTCCAGGTTCACGCCGGGCGTGACCTGGAACAGGATGTGGTCGGCCTCGATCAGCTCGCCCGCCATGAAGCGTTGCGGGTGCATCTGGTAGTAGCGGCGGCAGGCGGCCTCGTCGGCCTCGGGCGCGGGCGCCTCGCGGGCCAGCAAGGCGCCGATGGCGCCCTCCTCGTCCGCGGCGTCCAGGCCCAGCCGGCCGGCCTCGTCCAGCAGCACGCGGCGCAGCACCAGGGCGGTGATCGCTTCGCGCATGGGATTGCCGGCCTCGGCATGCAGCGGCAGTTCGCGTTCCAGATCCGCGTCGTTCAGTTCGACGCCATTGACGATGACAGGCATGTTCGGCTCCTAGTCCTGGTGCGTGGAATCAGCGCGGGCGGACCAGCTGCCAGGCGCGGCCCAGGTAACCCACCGAGGCGAAGCCGCTCCAGACGTGCACCAGGCGGGTGAACGGGAAGATCACGAACAGCGTCAGGCCCATGAACAGGTGCGCCTTGAACAGCAGCGGCACGTCGGCGATATGGCTGGCCGCGTCGCCCTGGAAGGTGACGATGTGCTGCGCCCAGGTCATCAGGCGCACCATCATCTCGCCGTCCATGTGGCCGGCCGACAGCACGATGGTGGACAGGCCCAGCAGCAAGGTGACCAGGATCCACAACAGCAACAGCTTGTCGCCCGGCCGCGTGGTGGCGCGGATGCGAGGATCGCTCAGGCGGCGATGGATCAGGATCAAGAGGCCGATCAGGCACAGGCCGCCCATGACGCCGCCGGCCACCATGGCCACGGTCTGCTTGAGCGTGTGCGATACGCCCAACGTGTCCCACACCACCACCGGCGTCAAGAGGCCGGCCAGATGGCCGAAGAACAGGCCCAGGATGCCGATGTGGAACAGGATGTTGCCCAGGCGCAGTTGCCCGCGGTGCAGCAGCTGCGAGCTGTCCGTCTTCCAGGTGTATTGCTCGCGCTCGAAGCGCACCAGGCTGCCCAACAGGAAGATGGTGAGCGCGATGTAGGGATAAATGCCGAAAAGAAACTGATTCAGGGAGTTCATGATGCGTCGTCCTGAAGATTAATGAGCCGCGGGCGCACGGGGATAGAAGCGCACGGTCTGCGCGCCATCGCCCGAGAAAGGCCGCAGCAGCGGTTCCACGCCGTCCGGTCCGGTGCCGAAGGTCTCCATCGCCTCGTCCATGTCGCGCACGGGCGCCTCGGTCTGTTCGCGCGGAATCACGCGGGACTGCGCGCGCAGCACCGCGAAGATGCAGGCGTAGGGGCTTTCGCCCTTGGCCAGGCGCGCGCCGATGGCGGCCAGCACGTGGATGGCCTCGTCGAGCAGGTCCTGCGCCTGGGCGGGGTCGATCACGCCCAGGAATTCCAGGAACAGCGGCACATGGTCCGGCAGCTCCGACACCACCGGCTCGAAACCGTGTTCGCGGTAGGTGTCCAGCAAGTCCACCATGGCCTGGCCGCGGTCGCGGCTTTCGCCATGCACATGTTCGAACAGGTGCAGCGAATGCGAGCGGTTGCGGTCAAAGGTGGCGACGTAGTTTTCCTGCAGCGCGATGAGATCGTTGGTGGCCAGGTAGGCCACCAGCGGCTGCAGGGTTTCCTCAGCGTCGGGATAGTCGGACAAGGCGGCTTCGACCTCGCCCAGCGCGTCCAGCAGCTCGGGCTCGGGGTAGCACAGCAAGGCGGAAAGCAGGCGGTACAGACTCATGGTTATTCTCCTTTCCTAGGCCGTGGCGGCCTTCTTGCGGGATTTCGGCATCTCGATGAAGATCTCGCTGCCCTGGGGCTTGCGTCCGAACAAAGTGCCTTCCGACACCCCGCCCGAGCAGCCGTTGCCGAAGGTGAAGCCGCAGCTGCCCTTCTCGTTGAGGCTGTCCTCGACCACTTCCTTGTGGCTGCTGGGCACCACGAAGCGGTCCTCGTAGTCGGCGATGGCCATGATCTTGTACATGTCCTGCACGGTCGCCTCGGACAAGCCGACCTGCTCCAGCAAAGCGGTGTCGCGTTCGCCGTGCACGGTTTCCGAGCGCTTGTAGGCGCGCATGGCCAGCATGCGTTCCAGCGCCTGCACCACCGGCGCTTCCTTGCCCGCCGTCAAGAGGTTGGCCAGGTAGCGCACCGGGATGCGCAGGCTGGAGACGTCCGGGATCATGGCGCTCTTGCCCACCGTGCGCTGCGGCATCTGGCCGGACTCGGCGGCCGTCTGGATGGGCGACAGCGGCGGGATGTACCAGACCATGGGCAAGGTGCGGTATTCCGGATGCAGCGGGAACGCGACGCGCCACTCCATCGCCATCTTGTAGACCGGCGACTTGCGGGCGGCTTCCAGCCAGGATTCGGGGATGCCCTGCTCGCGCGCGGCGGCGATCACCTCGGGCGAATGCGGATCCAGGAACAGGTCGAGCTGCGACTGGTACAGGTCCTGCTCGTTGGCGGTGGACGCGGCGTGTTCGATCTGGTCGGCGTCGTACAGCATCACGCCCAGGTAGCGGATGCGACCCACGCAGGTTTCCGAACACACGGTCGGCTGGCCGGCCTCGATGCGCGGATAGCAGAAGGTGCATTTCTCGGCCTTGCCGCTGTTCCAGTTGTAGTAGATCTTCTTGTACGGGCAGCCGGAGATGCACATGCGCCAGCCGCGGCACTTGTCCTGGTCGACCAGCACGATGCCGTCGTCTTCACGCTTGTAGATGGAGCCGGACGGGCAGCTGGCGACACAGGCCGGGTTCAGGCAGTGTTCGCACAGGCGCGGCAGGTACATCATGAAGGTGTTCTCGAAGGTCGAGTACATCTCCTTCTGCACACCCTCGAACAAGGCGTCGCGGCTGCGCGCGCTGAATTCACCGCCCAGGTCGTCTTCCCAGTTCGGGCCCCAATGGATCTTGTCCATCTTCTTGCCGGTCAGCACCGACACCGGACGCGCGGTCGGCGGCGTCTGCGACAGCGGCGCCTTCTGCAGGTGTTCGTAGTCGAAGGTGAACGGCTCGTAGTAGTCGTCGATCTGCGGCAGGTTCGGGTTGGCGAACAGGTTGGCCAGGATGCGCAGCTTGCCGCCCTGGCGCGGTTCCAGCTTGCCGGCGGCGGTACGCTTCCAGCCGCCCTTCCACTTTTCCTGGTTCTCCCATTCCTTGGGATAGCCGATGCCGGGCTTGGTTTCCACGTTGTTGAACCAGGCGTATTCGACACCGTCGCGGCTGGTCCAGACGTTCTTGCAGGTGACCGAGCAAGTGTGGCAGCCTATGCACTTGTCCAGGTTCAGCACCATGCCGATTTGGGCGCGTATCCTCATGATTGCTTCTCTTCTTGTTGCGTTTCGACCAGCGGACCTTCCAGCCAGTCCACCTTCTTCATCTTGCGCAGCACCACGAACTCGTCGCGGTTGGCGCCCACCGTGCCGTAGTAATTGAAGCCGTAGGCCTGCTGGGCATAGCCGCCGATCATGTGCGTGGGCTTGAGCACCGTGCGCGTGACCGAGTTATGGATGCCGCCGCGCTTGCCGCTGGTTTCCGCGCCAGGCACGTTCACGATCTTTTCCTGCGCGTGGTACATCAGGCACATGCCGACCGGCACGCGCTGGCTGACCACCACCCGCGCAGTCAGGGTGCCGTTGACGTTGAAGACTTCGACCCAGTCGTTGTCGACCAGTCCGGCCTGCTTGGCCTCGGCCTCCGAGATCCACACGTGGGGCCCCCCGCGGCTCAGCGTCAGCATGCGCAGGTTGTCCGAGTACGTGCTGTGGATGCCCCACTTCTGGTGCGGCGTCAGCCAGTTCAGGACCAGTTCCTTCTCGCCGTTCGGGTAGCGGCCCAGCATGGGCGCAACCGTCTTGGTGTCGATGGCGGGCTTGTACACGCAGGAGCCTTCGCCGAAGTCCAGCATCCAGCGATGGTCCTGGTAGAACTGCTGGCGGCCGGTCAGCGTGCGCCATGGAATCAGCTCGTGCACATTGGTATAGCCGGCGTTGTAGCTGACCTCTTCGCTTTCCAGGCCCGACCAGGTGGGCGCGGAAATGATCTTGCGCGGCTGCGCCTGGATGTCGCGGAAGCGGATCTTGTCGTGCTCGCGGCCGATGGCCAGGTGCGCGTGCTCACGCCCGGTGATCTTGCTCAGGGCTTCCCATGCCTTGACCGACACGTGGCCATTGGTCTCGGGCGCGAAGGTCAGGATCATCTCGGCCGCGTCGATGGCGGTGTCCAGCTTGGGCCGGCCCTGGCTCACGCCCGGCTCGCTCACGGCCTCGTTGATGCCGGCCAGCTCGTGCACTTCGTGCTCGGTGTTCCAGTTGATGCCCTTGCCGCCATTGCCCAGCTTGTCCAGCAGCGGTCCCACCGAGGTGAACTTGCGATAGATGTCGTTGTAGTCGCGTTCGACCACGGTCATGTTGGGCGCGGTCTTCCCCGGCACCAGATCGCATTCGCCCAGCTTCCAGTCCTTGGGCTCGAAAGCCTGGCCCAGTTCTCCCGGGGTGTCGTGCATCAGCGGCGTCAGCACTACGTCGCGGCGCTTGCCCAGGTAGGGGCCGCCGATTTCGCTGAACTTCTTGGCCAGCAGCTTGTAGATCTCCCAGTCGGTCTTGCTTTCCCACAAGGGCTGCACGGCTTCGCTCAGCGGATGGATGAACGGGTGCATGTCCGAGGTATTGAGGTCGTCCTTTTCGTACCAGGTGGCCGTGGGCAGCACGATGTCGCCGTACAGGCAGGTGGTGCTCATGCGGAAGTCCAGCACGGTCAGCAGGTCCAGCTTGCCTTCGGCGGCGTCTTCCTGATAGGTCACCTCGGTAGGCTTGATCGCGTCGGCTTCGTCGCCGAAGACCGCGTTCTGCGTGCCCAGGAGGTACTTCAGGAAGTACTCGTGCCCCTTGCCGCTGGAGCCCAGGATGTTGGAGCGCCAGACAAACATATTGCGCGGGAAGTTGGCGGGATCGTCCGGGTCCTCGCAGGACATGCGCAATTCGCCCGACTTGAGCTGCTCCGCCACATAGGCGACCGGGTCCTTGCCCTGGCTTTCCGCTTGCGCCACCACGTCCAGCGGGTTGGTGCGCAATTGCGGCGCCGACGGCAGCCAGCCCATGCGCTCGGCGCGGGCGTTCAGGTCGATCATGCTGAGGTCGCCGTAGCGGCCGCGGTCCGCCGTCGGTCCCAGGATTTCCTGGACGTTCAGCTTCTCGTGGCGCCACTGGCTGGTGTGGGCGTAGAAGAAGGAGGTGCCGTTCATCTGGCGCGGCGGACGGACCCAGTCCGAAGCGAAGGCCAGCGGCGCCCAGCCGAATTGCGGCCGCAGCTTTTCCTGGCCCACATAGTGGGCCCAGCCGCCGCCGCTCTTGCCGACGCAGCCGCACATCATCAGCATGTTGATGATGCCGCGGTAGATCATGTCCATGTGGTACCAGTGGTTCAGGCCGGCGCCGACGATCACCATGGACTTGCCTTCGGTGTCATGGGCGTTCTGCGCGAACTCGCGCGCCACCTGGATCACCTGCGCGCGCGGCACGCCGGTGTGCTTTTCCTGCCAGGCGGGCGTATACGGCACGTCGTCGTCATAGGAGCTAGCGACGTTGCCGCCGCCCAGGCCGCGATCCAGGCCATAGTTGGCCATCTGCAGGTCGTACACCGTGGCCACCAGGGCCTCGCTGCCGTCGGCCAGGCGGATGCGGCGCGCCGGCACGTTGCGCACCTGCAGTTCGCCATGCTCGCTGCCGAAGTATGGGAAGCCCACGCCGATCACGGCGTCGGACTGGTCCAGCAGGCTGAGCGTGGGCTCGATCTCGCGGCCGCTGCCGCCGTCCTTGGACTCCAGGTTCCAACGGCCGACCTTTTCGCCGCCGTTGACCGCGCCCTCGCCCCAGCGAAAGCCGATGCTGCCGTTGGGCGCAACCAGGTCGCCGCTCTTGGCGTCCAGCACCAGCGTCTTCCAATCGGGGTTGTTCTGCTCGCCCAGGGCGCCGTCCAGATGCGAGGCGCGCAGGAAGTGGTCGGGCGCATAAAAGCCGTCGCGCTCCTGCAGCAGCACCAGCATGGGCATGTCGGTGTAGCGCCGCACGTAGTCGCGGAAGTAGTCCGAAGCGCCCGACAGGTGGAATTCCTTCAGGATCACATGGCCCATGGCCATGGCCAGCGCGGCATCGGTGCCCTGCTTGGGCGCCAGCCAGATGTCGCCGAACTTGACCATTTCGCCGAAGTCGCTGGACACGGCCACCGTCTTGGTGCCCTTGTAGCGGACCTCGGTGTAGAAGTGCGCGTCCGGCGTGCGGGTCTGGGGCACGTTGGAGCCCCACACCATCAGGTAGGTCGAGTTGTACCAGTCGGCCGATTCGGGCACGTCGGTCTGTTCGCCCCAGATCTGCGGGCTGGCGGGCGGCAAGTCGCAGTACCAGTCGTAGAAGCTCAGGCAGGCGCCGCCCAGCAGGCTGAGGTAGCGCGCGCCGGCGGCATAGCTGACCATGGACATGGCCGGGATCGGCGAAAATCCGATCACACGGTCGGGACCGAACTTCTTGATCGTCAGTGCGTTGGCGGCGGCGATGATCTCCATCGCCGTGTCCCAGTCGGCGCGCACGAAGCCGCCCAGGCCGCGCACGGCCTTGTAGCGCTTGGCGCGCTTGGGATCCTGGCTGATCCATTCCCAGGCCGCGATCGGGTCCATGGTCTTGCGGGCCTCGCGCCACATTTCCATGAGGCGGCCGCGGATCATCGGGTACTTCACGCGCTGCGCCGAATACACGTACCAGCTGTACGAAGCGCCTCGCGGACAGCCGCGGGGTTCATGGTTGGGCAGGTCGGGCCGCGTGCGCGGGTAGTCGGTCTGCTGGGTTTCCCAGGTGATCAGGCCGTTCTTGACGTAGACCTTCCACGAGCAGGAGCCGGTGCAGTTGACGCCGTGCGTCGAACGCACCACCTTGTCGTGCTGCCAGCGGGCGCGGTAGGCGTTTTCCCACTTGCGGTCCTCGTTGACCGTTACGCCGTGACCGTCCGCGAAGGTGGACTTCACCCGCGACATGAACTTCAAGCGGTCCAGGAAATGGCTCATTCTCTATTCTCCAAGAGCGCCGGTCCGGCCGGCGCGTACTGCGATCAATGCTGTTGAATCCATTGTGGGCGCGGCCCGCCCGCCGGACCATTCGCCGGTGGCACAGGCGGGGCGCGGCAGAATGACTAGTCACTCCGACCGCGTCCGTTTTGCGCTAGCAAGGCACCGGCGCATTGCGGCGGGCGTAGTACCACCAGGTGATGACCATGCAGGTGGCGTAGAAACCGATGAAGCAATAGAGAGCGGCCTGCACGCTGCCCGTCATCTCCAGCGAGGTGCCGAAGCTGCGCGGGATGAAAAAGCCGCCGTACGCGCCGATCGCGCCCGAGAAGCCCAGCACCGCGGCCGATTCCTTGGCGGCGTCCGCCTGGGCCTGCTTCTGCGCCGCGGCGCCCTTGCCCTCGGCCGCCTGCGTGCGTTCGCGCAGGAAGATCACGGGAATCATGCGGAAGGTCGAGCCATTGCCCACGCCGGTCAGCGCGAACAAGATGATGAACATGGTCAGGAAGCCGGTGAAATTCCCGGTCTGTCCGGCCACCGGCAGGAACGTCACCACGCCCAGCACCGCCGCGATCATGGCCGCAAAGGTGAATAGCGTGACCCGCGCGCCGCCCAGCTTGTCCGACACCCAGCCGCCGAACGGCCGCGTCAGCGAGCCCAGCAACGGGCCAAGGAAGGCATAGGCCATGGGGTCGACCTGCGGGAACAGCGTCTTGGTCAGCATGGCGAAGCCTGCCGAAAAGCCGATGAACGAGCCGAAGGTGCCCACGTACAGCCAGCACATCAGCCAGTTGTGCTTGCGCTTGAAGATGACGGCCTGGTCCGCGAACGAGGCGCGGGCGTCGGCGATGTCGTTCATGCCGAACCAGGCCGCGATGGAAGCCAGCGCGATGGGGATCACCCAGATGAAACCGGCGTTCTGCAGCCACAGGTTCTGTTGCGCGCCATTGGCGGTGATGACCTGGGGCTCGCCGCCCGCCACGCCGAACACGCCGATGGAAATGACCACCGGCACCACGAACTGCACCAGGGATACGCCCAGGTTGCCGATGCCGGCGTTCAGCCCGGTGGCCAGGCCCTTCTTTTCCTTGGGAAAGAAGAAGCTGATGTTGGCCATGCTGGAGCTGAAGTTGCCGCCGCCCAGGCCGCACAGCAGCGCCAGGATCAGCAGGGTTGGAAAGGTGGTGGTCGGGTCGCGCAGGGCGAATCCCATGCCCAGCGCCGGAATCAGCAGCGAGGCGGTGGAAATGGCCGTCCACTTGCGCCCGCCGAAGACCGGCACCAGGAAGGAGTAGAAGATGCGCAGGGTCGCGCCCGACAGCGCCGGCAGCGCCGTCAGCCAGAACATCTGGTTCTTGGACAGCATGAAACCGGCGCGGTCCAGGTTGACCACCACCACGCTCCAGAGCATCCAGATGCTGAACGCCAGCATCAGCGCAGGAATCGAGATCCAGAGATTGCGGTTGGCGACGCGGGCGCCGGTCTGCTTCCAGAAGCCGGGATTATCCGGCTCCCAGCGCGCAAGGACTTGAGTGGAAGACATAGGGATACTCTCAGGAGGTGGTGGAAGGAGCGGCAGCGTGTTGCCGGGCGACGGCCGCGCTTTCCGGCCGGAAACTGAAGTGCATGAAGATGAGGGAGACGCAGACGGTGCCGTACAGCAGCATGAAGGCGCTGGAGCGCACGCCCGTCAGGTCCAGCAGGATGCCGAACATGATCGGCAGCACGAAGCCGCCCAGGCCGCCGGCCAGGCCGACGATGCCGGAAACCGCGCCGATGTTTTCGCCGAACTCGTCCGAGATGAACTTGAAGACCGAGGCCTTGCCGATGGCCATGGCGATGCCGACCACGAACAGCAGCACGGTGAAGGCGACCGGTCCCAGCGCGATGCCGAAGCTGCGCGGGCCGTTGGCGGTCGCGACGGTGAATTCCGTTTGCGGATAGCTCAGCAGGAAGAACGCCACCCAGCACACCCACATCACCCACCAGGTGGTCTTGTAGGCGCCGTAGCGGTCGGAGATCCAGCCGCCGAGGGCCCGCAGCACGCCGCCAGGCAGTGAGAAGCAAGCCGCCAACAGCGCCGCCAGCTTCATGTCGAAGCCGTATTCGCCGATGTAGTACTTGGTCATCCACAGCGCCAGCGCCACGTAGCCGCCGAACACCACCGAGTAGTACTGGCAATAGCGCCAGACGCGGGGATCCTTCAGCATGGCCATCTGCGCCGACAGGCTGGCGCCGCTCTTCACGCGGTGCGCCGGGTCGGAAGCAGAGAACAGCCAGAACAGAATCGCGGTGACCAACAGCGCCACGGCATAGACCTGGGGCACGATGACCCAGGCGCCACCCGCCGCCGCGATCAACGCCGGGGCCACGAACTTGGTGATGGCCGAGCCCGAATTGCCCGCGCCGAACACGCCCATCGCCAGACCCTGCTTGTTGCGCGGGAACCAGCGCGCCACATAGGGCGTACCGACCGAGAACGAACCGCCCGTCAGGCCGACGAACAGCGCCAGTACCAGGAACTGCCAATACTCGGTGGCATAGGACAGCAGCCAGATCGGCACCACGGCCAGCAGCATCAGGATGAAGAACACCGGCCGGCCGCCGTAGCGGTCGGTCCAGATGCCCAGCGGCACCCGCACCAGCGAACCGGTCAGCACCGGCATGGCGGCCAGCAGGCCGAACTCGGTTTCGGACAGGCCCAACTGCTGCTTGATGGGTATGCCCAGCACCGCGAAGATCATCCACACCGCGAAACAGATGGTGAAGGCGAATGTGCTTGAAATCAGGACCCGCATCGGCGCGCCGGCCGAGGAATGACTTGCTGCCATGGTTACTCTCGCTTTACTCACGAAGACATGTGGCTAGCCTAGGCATCGCGAGCCTTGCGGACCATTCGCCAGCCGACCAGAAGCCCCTTGCCGATGTGACTAGTCACCCCTTTCTTGCCGGCCCGGCTTGCGCTGGATCAAGCCGCCGCGCTGGCGGGGACGCGCTGGACGCATTAATATGTATTTCAAATACACCTTTAAACGCATGCCGAAACGGCACCGCGCAGACCTCATGAGCACGCTGCTTAGCATCGAAGAACCCGCCGCGGTCCCAAGCCGTCCGCGCCCCCAATGGCGCGCCTTCACGGAAATGGGCTTCCGGCCGCTGTACCTGGCCGGCTGTTTCTGGGCGCTGGCGTCCGTGCTGTTGTGGGTGCATGCCCCTGCCCGCCTGACGGGCGTGTTGAATGGCATGTTCTGGCATGCGCACGAGATGCTGTGGGGCTTCGTCGCCACCATCGCCGTGGGATTCCTGCTGACGGCGGGCGCCAACTGGACCGGCAAGAACCCCTTGCGGGGCACGCCCCTGGCGGCGCTGTGCGCGGTCTGGATCGTGGCGCGCGCGGGCTATCTCGTGCCCGGACGCACGGCCTTCGTGGTGGCCGCTGCGGCGGACCTGCTGTTCTTCCTGTGGGCCGCGGGCGCGCTGGGCCGCGCCGTTGCCGTCACGCGCAACCAGCGCAATTACGGCATTCCCTTTCTGCTGCTGGGCCTGGCCGCGACCAACGCGCTCTATCTCTGGGCCTCGGTCCAGGGCGACTACTTCGCGCTGATGCGCTACTTCAATGCCGGCCTGCTGTGCATGGCGGTGCTGACGCTGCTGATCGCGCGCCGCGTCATCCCCTTCTTCGCCAAGCGCGCGGTGGCCGGGCTGGACATTCCGCCCCACACCCGCAGCGGCCATTGGCAGTTGGGTACCGGCATAGTCGCCATCGCCTGCCTGCTGGCGGGCCAGCCGCAGGCGGCCGCGCTGGCGCTGGCCGCCACCGGACTGATCGCCCTGGCGCAATGGATATCGTGGAAGCCCTGGGCGGTGCGAAAGGTGCCGCTGCTATGGATCCTGTACGCGGGTTATGGCGGCCTGGGCATAGGCCTCTTGGTGGGCGCGGCGCAACTGGCCGGCTATGTGCTGCGGCCGGCCTGGCCCGCGCACGTGATCGGCGTGGCCGGTTTCTCGGTGTTGATCCTGGGCATGGTCACGCGCACCGCGCTCGGCCACCTGGGGCGGCCGCTGCGGACCGACCGCAGCATGGTCTTGAGCTATGCGCTGATGATATTGGCGGCATTGCTGCGCCTGGCCGCCCTGCTCCCGACCGCCGCCACCATCGGCTTGCTACATGCCTCGGCGACGGCCTGGGCGCTGGCGTTCGGGCTATACCTGTGGCGCTTCTTCCCGATGATGATCCGGCCGCGCGCCGATGCGGGCAAGAGCGCCGCGCCGGTGATGAAGGTGGTGCCCGTCGCGCGGCGTCCGGCGGCCTGATCCTTACTTTAGCCGCGCCCTTCGCGGCGACGCGTGGCGGCCAGCTGCTGCTTCATGGCCTTGAGCCAGGCCTTGACCTGCTGCATGTCCGCGAACTGCGATAGTTCGAATTCGAGTTCGCCTATGTATTCCTGGGCGTCGGCGATCTCCGCGTCCAGGTCTTCCATCAGGTCCGCCGGGTCGATGGATTGCGCGGGATCGAAGTGGTACCTGGCTTTGAAGCCATCTTCCTCGGCCGCGATGTCGCGGGCCAGGATGGCGAGCTGCGCTTCCAGAGCCTGGTTGTACTGCGCGTAACGGTCCTCATCGAGGTCGGCCAGCCGATCGGGGCCGGCAGCCACCAGCGCCTCGATTTCCGCGAGCGCCTCGGGAGACGGTGCGACTCCCGGCAGCGCCGCTTCGTCTGCTTCCCCGTCCTCATCGTCCTCCAGCTCAGCGTCGTAGTCCGAACCGCCATGCTTGAGATACAGGGCCTTCAACCTCTCCACGTCGCATTCCGCCGGCGTGCCGTCCAGCACGATGGCGTCGAGCGTCTCCTCTGCCAGCTGCGCCGCGATCTCGGACGCCAGGGCGCGTTCCGCCTTGGTCAGCTCCTTCTGTTTGCAGGCATGGTCAAAGCAGGCCACCAGCCTGGCCTTCAGTTCGACCTCGTCCGTCTCCAGCGGCGCCAGCGCGTCCTCGTACTTCTTCTGGTATTCCGGCTGTACGGTCTGCCACCGGCGCAGGCGGGCGCGCTGCGCCTCCAGCGTCTGCGTGAGCGACTCGAATCTCTGGCGTTGCGGCGTTCCGGATGCCGGCGGCGCGGCGGACGTGTTTTCTTGCATGGGGAACCTGGGCAGGCGGCGCCATGGGCGCCTTGAAATGATCGGAGCGCCATTTTAGACGCGGCAGCGCCTGCCGAGGCCTCGATGCCTCGTTGCCTTGGCCCGGGCATGCGCCCTCGCGACTGCTGTCGCTCCCGCGCGCCGGCTTTGCGCGGGCGCGCAGTCCGGGTCTCGAGGCTATCGGTCAGCCGAGCCTTCGGCGGCGTTGTCCTCGGACGTCGTGTCGGCGGGCTCGATGTCCTCGTCTGGCACTTCGTCGCCCTGAGCGCTGTCGCTGGCATCGTCCGGGTTCACCGGCGGCGGACGATGGGCCGCAGTCCCGGGTGGCGGCACGGACGCCATCGTTATCGGATGCAAGGCCAACTCGAATTGGATCTGGGGCATCGCAGCACCTATCAGGAAGTGCGGCGAAATCCGCCGCAGCCAGGAATCAGCAAGCGCCATGCCACCAAGCCAGCGCAAGAGGCTTCAGAAGCGCGGATTCTTGCCGAACGGCACTTCCGTATCCGTCGGCTTTTCGAACGCCGCCGTGTCGCCATTCAGATCCGCGACGTGGATCTGGGCCAGCCGTGTCGCCTCATCGATGGCCACCTGGGCCGAAACGAAACGTTCCTCGATGGCTATCCGCTCTTGCGGCGAACCTGCGAGCGGTGGCACCAGCACGTATCCTATGCTCCAACTGCCCTGGTCCTCGATCGGACGCTCAAGCTCGAAATCCCATTTGGCGTTTTCCATGGGGCCTCCTGTCGAATCCTGCTTTCATGCTACTGCGGTTTACTTGGGCCGAGGATTGCGTATGCCCTGGTCCTGCGCCGCGAATTCGCCACGGCGCAAGCGCGGCAGGAAATTGGCCATGGCCCGAGCCACATTGCGCACTTCCTGCTGTACCGCCAGATCCTGGTCCAGATCGTCGTGGCTGGTGGCGTACGGGCGGTAGTAGCTGATGTAGCGGTCCAGCCGCGAAGCCGCGCCGGCGTCGATCAGCCCCATCCAGTCCAGCCAGTCCGCCAGCCCGCGCCGCTGCGATTCGATCCCGGCCACGTCCCCATGCACCACCAGGCCGTAGGCGCGGCCGGCCAGATGCTTGGGGTACGGCCAGCCGGCCAATTCGACCTGCTTGGCCTTCAGCGGATCCTTGCCGCCGGTCAGCGTGGGATCGGGATTGCCGCCATCCGCGCAGACCAGCCTGTCTATCATCAGTTTCAAGGGGCTGGGCGATTGATACCAGTAGGTGGGCGCAATCAGGATCACGCCGTGGGCCGCGACCCACTGCTCATAGATGCCGGCCATGGCGTCGTTGTCCTGCCCCAGCGAGTGGTTCGGGTAACAGCTGCACGGCCAATGGCATAAAGGCATCGCGGTCGACACGCAGCCTTTGCAGGGATGGATCTGGTATTGGTACTCGGACGTCAGGCGGCTGAGGTCCAGCATGTCGGTCTGCATGCCAGCCGTCTGCAATTCGCTCAGGACGATGCCCGCCAGCCGCCAGCTCTTGGAGACTTCGCCCGGACAGGTGCCATCATTGCGCGCGGCGCCGACGACGACCAGGACGCGCGATGCCGCGCCCGGATCCCGCTGCGCCACGGCGGCGCGCTCCAGCCGGTCGCGCGTTTCCTTCCATTCGGCCGACAAGTCGTAATCGGGATCGGCGTAGCCCGGTCCGGCCTTGACGGTGACGGGCGACTTGCGGCCCTCTTCATAGGCGTTCCAGGCGATCGCTTCCAGGCGTTCCAGCGCCTCGCGCTCAACCCGGAAGGCGGGATCGTAGAAGCGCCGCATGAAGCGCAAGCGGAACTCCTCGCGCGTAAGCGGGCCTGCGTATTGCCCCTTGCGCACCATCGGTTTGGTTTCGCTCATGGCTTTCTCCGGCTATGCATGCGCTGGCGTCGTTCCTTCCTGGCGCGCGCCGTGCAGGCGGCGGCCAGGGCCAGCAGCTTGTCTTCGTCCAGGCGCTCGGCGTCGACCAGTCGTTCGTCCGCGCCCTTGAGCGCGATCAGCAGTTCATCCAATTTCAGATGCAGCGCCTCGCTGTCCTTGTTCTGGCTTTGCTGGATAAGGAAAACCATCAGGAAGGTCACAATGGTCGTCCCCGTATTGATCACCAACTGCCAGACTTCAGAATAGGCAAAGGCCGGCCCGGACGCGCCCCAGATGATCACCGTGATGAGCGCCAGCCCGAACGCGATCGGCGACCCCGCCCACCTTGTCACATGGGCGGCGAAATGATCGAAAAAGCGGGATATTGGATTGGTGCGGCCGGCTGAGGCGCGGCCGGCTGAGGCGCGGCGGGCTACGGCTCGGCGGGCTTTGCCACTGCCGACTTTGGCACTGCCGGCTTTGGCGCGGCCGGCTACGGCATGGCCGGCTGAGGCTCGAGCAGTACCTTCGGCGCGGTCCGATCGCCTACCGGGTGACTGCCGTTTGAAAATGCGGGTGCTCGGCATGGTGGTGTTCCAGTCCAACCGGACATGACACTCAGCAAGCCGCGTGCCCGCGCTCCCCTTCAGACGCGATACAGGCTGCCGAAGCCCATTTCCTCTTCCACCGATACATCCAAACCGCCGGGCATCGGCAAGTCTTGAGCCCATCCTCGCGCCAGGGCTTGCGCGTCGCGCACGGGATCGGACGCCTTGGCGCGCTCGTCCCGCATGCGGCAGGTTGCGGGATCGGTGGCGAACAGGCCGCGCGCAAACCCCCGCGCCTGTTCGATCAACTGCGTGGTCTTGGGAACGCGTATCTGGGCAAAGTCCCGCAGGGCTGCATCCAGCCCCGGGTCCGCGCCGTCCAGGCATCGGGCCAGATGCCAGGCATCCTCCAGCGCCTGGCACGCGCCCTGCCCCGATGTCGGCAAGGGCGCATGCGCCGCATCGCCCACCAACAGCACATTGGCCCGGCTCCAGGTTTTCAGGGGCTCCAGATCATGCACGGCGATCAGGTGGATGGCGTGCGCCGGCGTTGCGCGGATGATGCGGGCGACAGGCTCGGGCCAGCCGCCGAACAAGGTCTCGACCTCCTGGCGCAGGTCGGCGGCAGAAGCCGCCGCGGGCAAGGGCCGCGCCTGCGCCCCCGCCCAATAGACCAGCCCCGGCCGCACCGTCACGGCGCCGAAGCGCTCGCCCGCACCCCAATAGTCCTGGATGGCGATTTCATCGACCAGCGCGCTGTCCGCCTGCGCCACGCCTATCCAGTTCACGAAGCCCTGATACACCGGCTTGCTATCGCCCGCAACGAATCGGCGAGCCACCGAATCCATGCGGCCATCGGCGCCGATGAGCAGGTCCGGACGGATACTCAGACCATTCTCGAACCGCGCCACGGCCCGGCCATCGTCGTCCAGATCGATCGCCAGCGCCCGATGCCCATATTCCACCGGAATGCCGGCGCGCGACACGTGGTCCAACAGCACTGCCAGCAGGTCCCGGCGCAGTATCGTGTGGCTGGGATATCCCATTATCCGGTCCAGCAACGCGATATCAAGGCCGCCCAAGGGATTGCCTGCCGCATCCTGGCGGCGCATCGCAACCGGCCGCCCGCCCACCGCCGCGATGTCCTGCAGCAACCCCAGTTCCTCCAACACAAAGCCGGCATTGGGCCAGAGCGTCACGCCAGCCCCCATGGTCGCCGGCCCTGCCCGGCGCTCGTAGACCCGCGGCTTGTGCCCCTGCTTGCGCAAAGCCAGCGCCACGCTCAAGCCCGCAATGCCGCCCCCCAATATTCCGATTTCCACGCTGCAGCGCTCCAGTAAAGACCGCCCGCACGCACCACCGGCGGCGGCACGTCAAACGATGACAACATCTTAGGTTTCGCCACTGAAGAGAACTAGCGTGTAAAAATGGGGCGGTTTAATACCTCAAATGGGATAATCATGCGCGATGCCCTGGACCTGAACACCGTCCGCGTCTATGCGGCGGTCGTCGACGAACAGAGCTTCGCCGGCGCAGCCCGGCTGCTGGCCTTGCCTTCGTCCAACGTCAGCCGCCACGTCGCCTCCCTGGAACGCAAGCTGGGCGTGCGCCTGCTGGAACGCAGCACCCGCCACCTGCGCATGACCGAAGCCGGCAGGCTGCTGTACGAACGCGCCAAGCCCTTGCTCGACGTCCTGCTCGCCACCGAGGAAGAACTGGGTGCGGCGCAACGCGAGCTGCGCGGCCCCCTGAAGATGTGCATGCCCGGCGAAGCTCCAAGACTCTTGGCTCCCATCCTGGCCGAATTCTGCAGCCTGCACCCCGGCGTGGAACTGGAATGCGACACGCGCATGAACGGCCTGGAGGCGCTGCGGGAGGAAGACGTGGATCTCGCCATCGTTTTCCATCGGGGCCGCCAGGACGACAGCGCCTTCATCACCCGCGAATTGGCCACCCTGCCCAGCGTCGTCGTCGCCGCGCCTGGCTTGCTGGCCAAGACCGGCACGCCACGCCACGCGCGGGAACTCAAGTCCCTGCCCTGCATCACCACGCTGAACGCGCTAAAAGGCCAGCCCTGGCAATTTGTCGACGCCGCCGGCGCGATCATCAAGGTGCCGGTCCGCAGCCGCTATCGCGTCAATAGCGGCGAACTCGCGGGCGCTGGCGCGCGACAAGGCATAGGCTTCGCGATACTGGCGGCCTTTGGCTGCCAGGAAGACCTTGCAGCAGGCCGTCTGGTGGAAGTGCCGCTGGATCTGCGGCCGGCTCCGCTGCAATTGCTGGGGGCTTATAGCCACCGGCATTCCGCCACCGCGCGGGTGCGAGGGCTGCTGGAGCTGATGCAGGCGCGATTGAGAGGGACAGGAAACGATTCCTGACCTCTCCCCCTTCCGGGTTGCGGATAGAGCCATTCGTCTCTATGCGCGCAGACCGAGCACGACCACACCAGACATCAGGCAAGCCACGGCGATCAGCGTCCACGCTCGTCCCGCGCTACGGGCGCCGAACACGCCCACCCCGATCGCGGTGTACACGACAAAGCTCAAAAGCGTTGCAGCCAGCACGCCGACGGCCGGCGATGCGCCAGCCACGGCCGGCCACGTCAGCGCCAGCGCCGACATGGCCAGGGCGGACAGCAGATAGCCGCCTGCGGCTGCCGCCAGCACGCGGCTGACGATCCCCCATCGATGCGCCGCGGCGGCGCCGCTGGCGGCCTGCGTCTTTCGTGACGGCTGCGCGACGCCTGCCGGCGCATCCTTCCAGTGCCGCCGCAGCGCGCGGACCATGTATGCCAGCAGCAGGCCGGATGCGAGCGCGGTGAGTTCCACTGCCGCCGGCAGTTGCTCTCCGCTGGCGGCATAAGTCCACAAATGACGGCCCGTCGTAGCCCAGTTCAATATCGGCAACCCCAGGCAGAGCACGGCCGCCGCGGCCAGTTGCTCGATCCAGGCCAGGCGCGGCGCGCGCCAGAAGGCGTGGACCAAGGTGGCCGCCCACGCGGCAAAGAAGAAACGGATCTCCCAGGCGCTGCGGTCCGGCCAGGCCGCCGGGATCAGCCGGTTGCCATAAAAGTATGCAATGCTAGCCAAAGCAATGCCCGCCAGCGCCGCGACGTTCAAGGCCTCGACGCAGCGGTAGACCCGCGCCGTGGCCGCGCCGAACTCGTGCTCGCTCTTCTTGCGCCGCTTGATGGAAAACAGCAGCGTACCGATGGCGATCATGGCGGTGCCCATCAAGCCGCTGAAGAAATACAGCCATTTGATGGCCCATCCGCCAAAGTCCGCCTTGTGCAGGACTTCGATCGTCTCGTGGACCTGCTTCGCAGCCACCTCCTCGTGATGGGCGGGCACAAGCTGCAAGACCGCTCCGCTGTCCGCATCGAATGCCACCCGGCTGCTCTCGGTGAGCAGGCGCGGCGCCGCGCCGGCCAAGGGCTTGCGGCCGGACACCAAGACGACGCTGCGCGCGTCGCCCGGATGATCGATGGTGATCCGCGCCGCGTCCTGTCCCGTCAGCTCGCGTGCCCTCGACAACAAGAGGTAGAGATCCGGAACTGCGCCAACGCCCTGCCCTGCGATGCGAGGCGCAGGCGGGGTGGGCGCAAGCTCCGCCTGGTAGCGGCGATAGGCGCCGGCGTCACCGCCATATGCCGCATGCAGCGGCCAAGGCATGTAGCTGGTGTAGAAGAACGCCAGCCCGGTGTAGCCGATCATGAACAGGAACGGCAGCGTCAACACCGCCGTGGCATTGTGCGCGTCGAGCCAGCTGCGCAGTCCCTTGCCCGGCCGGAAGGTGAAAAAGTCCTTGAAGATGCGCTTGTGCACCACCACGCCGGAGACCAGTGCGACCAGCATGCACATGGATATCCAGCCCACCAGCCAGTAGCCCGGCAGGCCGCCGTGCAGGGTGTAGTGGAAGGACATGAAATGCCGGCCGCCTTCGGTCTCGCGTATCTGGGGCGCGGGCTGCACCGCGCCCGTGCGGGAGTCCAGCCAGGCCTCATGACGGGCGCCATCGCCCGTGCGCCAGGACAGTTGCACGGGCCAGCCTGGCTGAGCCGGCAAAGAGATATCCCAGGCGGAAGCCGCCGCTGCCCGGGATGACAGCTCCTGCGTAGCGCGCGCCAGCCACTGTCGCGCGTCGGCGGTCTCGGCGGCGGGAGCCGGCGGCGGCCCCGCTTCCATCCAGCGCGTGATGGGCTCCCGGAACACGCTGAGCGTGCCGGTCAGGAAAATCGCGCACAGCAGCCAGCCACAGGTCAGGCCGCACCAAGTGTGCAGCCAGGACATGCTCTGGCGGAATCCCCCCTTCACGACTGCGTCCGCAGGCGGCCGCAAGGACCGCCAGGCGCATGGCCGGTCACAGCGTCCCCCGCAAGGTCAGCATCACATTGCGAGGTTCGCCATAATGGTTGCCGCGCCGGATCTGGCTGACCATGCCGTAATAGTCCTTGTCGAACGCGTTCGCCACGTTCAGGCTGGCGGACCAGTGCTTGTTGATGCGATAGCCTGCGCGCAGATCCCATACTGCGCGGCCGGGCGCGCCCATCCGCACCGACTCGTCGTCGTAGGCATCGTATGAGTAGCCGCTTTGCGCCGACACGCCGCCGCCGACGCTGAAGGCATTCCAGCGGCCCGGCAGTTGGTACGTGGTGGACAGGCGGAACAGATGGCGCGGGGTCTCCGCGCTGATCGTCCCACCCTCGTCGTCGCGGCTGGTGAGGTAGGTATAGCCTGCCATCACCTGCCAGCCCGGCGCGAGCGCGCCGCTCGCTTCCAGTTCGAAGCCCTTGCTGCGCAGGGTGCCGCCGTTGCGATAGCAAACGGGGTTGCCCTGCGTCCCCGGGCAGCTTCCGGTGGCCGCCATGTCTTCCACCGCGATGCCGGACTTCTTCACGGCGAACACCGCCGCGGAAACGTTCAGGCGTCCGTCGTAGAGTTCACCCTTCACCCCAGCCTCGTAGTTGGCGCCGATGGTCGGGTCCAGTGGCTTGCCCGAAGACGTTACGTAGCTGCTCTGCGGCTGGTAGGTGTCCGCATAGCTGGTGTAGACGGACCATTGCTGGTCCAGGTCGTAGACCAGTCCGGCATAGGGCGTGAACTCATGTTTCTGCTCATAGTCCCGAGTTTTTTCGCCTGTCAGCCCATCATTGGACCGGTATTTCAACCAGCTGAACTTGCCGCCCAGCAACAAGTGCAGCGGGTCCGCCAGTTGCAGCCGCATGCTGCCGTACAGGCTGGTCTGCTCCAGCCGCGACGTTTCCCCGCCGTCCCAGGCCGGACGCGCCGGTTTCGGGATGGAGGAATGGTCAGGGTCATACACGTTGATGGGCGTGTCGTTGTCCAGATACGCCCATTTCTGGTTGACGCGCTGACGCGACCAGCTGGCGCCGAGCAGGACCTGGTGCGTGCCGCCCAGCGCCTGGAAACTGCCCGTGGTGTTCAGGTCGATGCCGTCGCTCTTCACGTGCGCATTGTTGAAATAGATGGTGTAGAAGCTCGAGCCCACGCCGGTCGCCCGATCCACGCCACCCCTCGGAATGGCCACGCGCTGATCCAGGTCGACCTCGGTATGGTTGAGCGACAGGCGCGCCTTCCAGTCCTTGTTGAACCGGTGCTCGGTTTCAGCGAACACTTCGTTCACCTCGCCCTTCTGCCGGTTCCAGTCCTGAAGCAACGAGATCGAGCGCGAAACGTCCAGCGCACCGCCGTCGGTATAGCGCGGCAGGCCGAAAATCCAGTAGCCGTCCGTGTCGGTGGCTTGGTGGCGCGCGCCGAACGTCAGCGTCGTGTCGCTCCCTAGATCGGCGTCGATAACGCCGTAGGCCAGGGGCGATTTCGACTTGGTGCCGTCGTAGAAGTAATGGCGGTCCTGGTACGCGGTGACCAGCCGGCCGCGTACCGTGCCGGACTCGTTGAGCGGGCCGCCGCCGTCGAGTTCCATGCGGTAGTTATCCCAGGAACCCACCGTCGTGAATCCCTCGAAATGGCCTTCGCTGCGCGGACGCTTGCGCACCATGTTGATCGCGCCGCTGGGATCCGCCGAGCCCAGCATCAAGCCAGCCGCGCCGCGCAGCACCTCAACCCGGTCAAAGACGGCGGTGTCGATGGGCAGCCAACCGACCGGGGCGTAGACCACGCCGGCCACGCCGTCGACCAGGTAGTTGCTGTCGTCCACCGTGAACCCGCGTATCGAGAACTTGTGGTTGCCAAAGTTTCTTGCCGACTTCGTTACGCCTGTCGTCTGCGCCAGCGCCTCGTCCAGCGTGGTCAGGTTTTTATCGGTGAGCAACTGGCGCGTAAGCACGCTGACCGACTGCGGTGTTTCCCTGACCGACTGCGTCATCTTGCTGATCGTGATGGCATCGCTGGTGTACGAGCCGGTTCCTTCGGTGGTCGGCCCCCCCATGCCACTGCCGGTGACCGTCACCGATTGCAGCGTCACCGCGTCGGACGAGGACTGCCCGACCACCGTCAAGGTGTACACGTTCGGCCTGGCGCTGTTGACGCGCACGTTCGTGCCGGACAGCAATTGATCCAGCGCTTCCCGCGGCGCATATCGGCCATTGACCGCCGGCGCGTGCTTGCCCGCCACCACCGCCTCATCGAACAGCACCTGATGCCGGGACTGCTCCGAAAACAGTCTCAAGGCATGTTCCAGCGGCTGCGCCGGAATGCTGAAATCCACCTGCGCCTGCTGCGCCTGTACCGCGGCGGGCGATGCCAGAACGGCAAGCGCGCACGCCACCATCACCGGCATGGCCCTGAGCTGCATGCCCGCCGTCAACGCGCCGCCAGCAAGCGCGTCTTTCAACAATCCCCGTCCCATTCCCACTCCCATCGTTGTTGGCCGCTACCGGCCTTGCGGGAGTAAACGGATTGCGGGACGGGATTGGGAACCCGCGCACCGCATGCAAACAAAAATAATTTTCAGCTAGATTGCCGGACACTCAGCGGTCCAGGATGAGATAGCCGCCGTCGGGCGCGCGCTTGACCTGCACCGGCAGCAAATCCGGCAAGGCTTCCAGGAATGCGGCGGGCGCGTTGGTCGCGGCGAAGCCCGAGACGGGCAAGGACTTCAAGCCCGGGCTGGCCAGCGCCACCGGCTTGCCCAAGTACTGCGCGACTTCCTGGGCCACCTCGCCCAAGGGCGTGCGCCGGTACACCAGACGGCCATTGCGCCATCCGCCCACGCCGTCCGGCACTGCCGCCACCGCCTGATAGCTGGCGTTTCGCACGTCCACGGTCACGCCTTGCTCCGCGCCCAGCGCCAACTCCGACCCGGCCTTGCCGCGATCGGGCTGCACCCGCACACGGCCATGCGACACCTTGACTATGACTTCATCCTGCGTGTTGCGCACATTAAAGGCCGTGCCCACCACGGTGATCCGGCTTTGGCGCGCATCGACGGTAAATGGCCGGCCTGTGTCCGGCGCCACGTCGAAGAACCCTTCGCCCTGGTTCAGCACCAGTTCGCGGCGCCGCGGATAGTAGCGGACCTCCAGCGTGCTGCCGAAATTCAGCGCGACATGGGAGCCGTCGGGCAGGTCCAGCTGGCGCACCTCTCCCGCCGCCGTGCTCACGCTCAGCACATAGCCGGGCGTGTTGTCCCAGCGATACCAGCCGTAGCCGCCGCCCACGACCAGCGCCGCACAGGCGGCGGCGAGAGCTTTCGAGAAGACGGGTTGCCCCAGCAACGCCCCCCAGAATCCTCGCTGGACGGCTCGGCGGCCGGATGCATTTTTCGGCGCTTTTCGCGGTGAGGATCTGGTTGGACTTGGGGCGGCCTGCCCGTCGGAGGCCAGCGCAGGCCGCGGCGCCTGCGACAAGTCCTGCCAGGTTCGCGATACTCGCGAATACGCCTGCCGATGCGCGGGCTTGGCATCCAGCCAGACATGCAGCTCCTGCTCATCAGCGTCCGACCAGCTGGCGTCCTGGCGGCGCACCAGCCACTCGGCCGCCGCCTCGTGCAAGGCAAGCGTGTCCGGCGTAGCGGAGGAAGACGGGTCGGTCATGACGAGGCGGAGTCGCTATTGTTGTTATTGTCCAGGCCGGCGTCATCGCCAGCGGGCCGATGCAATTGCTGCATCTGCGCAACCGTAGCATAGTGCACCCGGACCTCGCAGTAGGCGATGGCGCGCGCCAGATGCTTGACGACCATGCGCCGCGATATCTGCATGCGGGCGGCGACTTCGTCCTGGGTCAGTCCATCGAAACGGCTCAGCACAAAGGCTTCGCGCTGGCGCTCGGGGAGTTCCTGCAAGGCAGCGCCCAGCCGCTCCAGACGCTGTTGATGCGCCGCCGCGCGCATGGGACATGAGGCATCACCCGCCGCCAGCGCCTGCACGCCTACTTCGGCCTCATCGAACGACACCGTCTGCAGCCGCCGACCCGCCTTGCGTTCGCGGAACTCGTCGGCCACGCCGTTCAACACCGTCCTGCGCAAGTAGGCGCCCTGCTCATCCGTGGAGTCCAACGCGGGACTGGCCGCCACCCATTTGACGACCCCATCGTGCAGCGCATCTTCGGCGCTGCCAATGCTGCCCTTGAACCGGGCCAGGCCACGCATGAGCGGCAGCCGCCAGCGCGCGTAGGCTTTGGCGATCGCGCTGGCGTTCCCGTTCGTGTCGTCGGTGGATGCGGGCGTCGTGTTGGACGCCAGCAAAGGGTTGCGGCTCATGCGGCGCAGGTCGTTTGAAAGTGGCCGGATTGTACTGAGATCTATTCTCAATCGCAAATCAAAGCCGCCCCGCGCCGTTCATCGGTCAGCCCTGCAACCCTCGCGGATCACGGTGCCACTTGATACCCGCGCTGCTGCATGCAAGTGCTATACGTGGAGGCGGCTGCCGAATTCTGCTGCGACGCTTCAGCTCGATCCTGACGGCGGCCCTGGCGTTGCCGCGAACCGCCCACGACCATCCCTGCCGCCGCCGCGTCCTTGGCCTGGTTCTGCCGGTATTGCTGCTTGGCGTCATCGCTCATCCGATCGTAGACCTCCTCGTGCTGATTGCCGCGCGCGCCGGCTACCACCGCACCCGCTGCCGCGCCGGCTGCTGCGCCGCGGACGCGCCCGCCGGATTTAGGATCGTCCGTGCTGGCGCTGGCGCCGCTGCCTGCTAGGGCCTGGCATGCGCTGATGTCTTGTTGGGTGGTTTGGGGCGACTGCCCTTTGAGCGGCGTTACCGTCTGTGCGGCGGCGCACAGGCAGAACAGGGAAAGAAGCGTCGCGGTACTGGGGTATATGGACTTTTTCATGAAAAGCTCCATCGGTGGCGAGAGACCCCGGAGCTTGCAGTGTAGCGCCGAGCCCCTCGCCTGAACCACCTGTCTTTGCCTGTTGAGGCGTAATTACATAATGCCCGCATTACGCGACAGCAGGCCATGCTACAGGCGCAATCCACGCCGGAGAGTCGCCAGAAGGCCTCCCTCAGTTGGCCTTCTCGTCCTCGCCCTTGTACCCGCTGATATATGCGCGCCCTGAGCAGCGCACGAAGGCCACGCAGGTCAGGCCGCCGCTCTTGGCGTTGCAAGTGGCGCGCGCTTCGTTGCGCGCGGCCACGGGGTCCGGGTTCTTCGCGGTGAAGCTGGTGCCGCGGCCCTCGCTGCCCTTGCCCCAGGCCATGCCGACGCAGGTATCGGTGTAGGTGAGCACCGTGCGGCAGCCGACGCAGTCTTCCCATTTGAGCAAGGCGTCGACCGCTTCCTTCTCGCTCGGATAGCCGTCGGCGTAGGTCAGTTGGCCCGACTCCTTCTCGGCCACGGAACCCCAGTAGCCGCGCGAATCCAGCTTGGCCGACAGGGCTTCGAGCTGGGCGGGCGTGGCGGTGTCGGGCGCCTTCAGTTCGGCCTCGCTGTAGCCGGGACCGGCGCACAAGGGCATGACGGCAAGCTTGCACTTGCCGTCGGCGCTGTCGTTGGTGCAGGTGCGGATCGCCTTCTTCGCGGCAACTTCCGACGACACGCTGGTGCCCCAGAAAAGGTCATTGCGCGAATTGCGCGAGAACGCCACGCAGCTGTCCGAAAACGAGGTGACGCTCTTGCAGCCCTTGCCGCCAGCTTTGTTGCACTTGGCCAGCGCGGCGTCCTGCGCTTCCTTGGTGGAGGTTTCGGGCATGACCCAATACAGCTTGGCGTGCGCTTCGTCGGTGGCCACGGCGCCGTAGAGCGTATCGGCATGCGCTGCGGGCGCGGCGGCGAGGCTCAGTGCCAACGCGCCTGCGCCGGCCAGTGCGGCCACTGTGGAACGGAACTGAAGCAGCAATCGCGCGAGCATCATGGGTGTGCAATATCCAGTGGTTTGGGCGCCGCGCAGCCCCGCGATGCCTGATCGCCAAGGCGCCCCGGGGCGCAGAACGCGCGGATCGTAGCACGTTACAGTTTGTCTTCCGCCAGCCGGTTTGGCGCGTTTCCAGGTATTACGTAACCAATTTTGCGGTGCCTGAAAACTGATGTGCCACTTTTTTTTCGGTAACATCGGCCCCTTCCGGCGCAGCGTTGCGCGGGCGCTTGCAGGTTCTCCGCTGCCTTGTCAGCGTTGCGGCCGAGCGATACGACTCGTCACGAAACGAAACCAAAACAAGACAAAATCTTGCGGTCGCTGAATTATGTTGCGGCACGCCGGATCTTTGAGGGAGCTTGGGCTCAGCATGAATACATCGCGACTCCGTTCGACCTGGTGGCTGGGCCGCGCCCTGCCGGTGTCGCTGGCCCTGGCCGCCCTGGCCGGCTGCGCGCCGATGCCCACCGGAGGCAGCTCGACGCTGCCCTCGCTGACCAATATCTTCTCGTCCGGGCTCTCGTTCTCGCCCAGCGTGAACGTGGCCAAGAACATGAAGGGCCGCCCAGTCGCCGACGCCATCACGGCGCTGGGCGAGCCGTCGAAAAAGCGCGGGGTGGGCAACACCATGGAGCTGATCTGGTCCGACTACCAGACCGCACCCTATACCGAATGGGTTTCGACCGGCACCTCGCAGCAGGTGGTGGGCATGATCCCGGCCACCTCGACCAGCGCCGCCACGCCCGTGTTCCAGAATACCAACCACGGCTACTACAGCGGCCGCACCAGGGTCTACGAATGCAGCGTGGTGATGCGCATGCAGAACAGCATCATCATCGACAGCCAGGTGGACGGCAACGTCTGCCCCGAGTTCATCGCCGCGCTGCGCAAATGGGCCGGTGAGCGCGAAGCCAACAACTACCGCAGCAAGTAAGGCGCAGACCCCTTGTCGAGCAAACTCGGAGCACGCCGCTTCCTCGCAGCGACGGCTGACGCCATCCGCCAGCAGGGCCGCGCCATGCTGGCCGCCGCGCCTTGGTCCTTGGCGGTATTCACCCTGTCGCTGCCCTTCGCCTTGTTGATTGCCAACCTGTTCCCGTACGGAGGCTGGTTGTTTCTCGCCTTGGCACTGATCAATCTGATCGCCTTGGCGCGCATGACGTTCGCCTGGCATTGCGTGGTCGCTCTGCCAGCCTCGCCAGGCGTCGCCGCCGCCCGCGGCGGCACGGCGCAAGCCCGCCATCTGGCGCTGCTCGGCGTGCTGGTCATCGCGGCGACGGCTGTGGCCCGCGCCACCGGGGACCTGCCCTATGTGATCTACATGGTGCTGGGCGGGTCGAACGACAATCTGTTCTGGGGCGCCCTGTTCGCCTCGCTGGCGTTGATCTGGGCGCCGGTGCTGTACGCGCTTGCGGTGTATGGTCTGGGACTGCCGCGCGCGGCAGTGACCGGCGAGTACGGTTTTCGCGGCGCGCGGGGCGCGATGCCTTACAAGCGCTGGCCGCTGATGCTCGCGCTCTTGCTGCTGGTCGCGATGGCGGGCCACGCCGGCTCCAGCTTGCGCATGCTCGCGTATGACTACATGGCCACCGAGCTGGCGCAGAGCGCGGTGAGCGTGCTGCTTTGCATTCCGATCACGTTCGCGGTGGCAACGATGTATGCCGTCGCGTATCGCGATTCGGTCAAGAGGTAGGCACAAGGCGCCAGGGCGAGGCCCCGCCGCCACGTGGTCGATCACTCACGGTCCACGGCAAGCTGACGATTTCCTGACGCAAAAACGCGAATAGTTTTTATTCATATAGAATTCCGACTGTCCGTAACCCCCACGCTTGGCAGTCCTGATGTCCCAGCCCCCCTCCGCGGGCCCCGCTTCCCCACGTCAACGCCTGGTCCTGATAGCCGCTGCATTCGCGCTGGCAATCCTGGCCACCCTGGCGTTCTGGTACGCCGGACCCAAGGGTTCCCCCGCCGCGCGCCCCCCCGAGTACGGCCAGATTCCGGTTGCCGTCGCGATCGAGGCAGCCAACGCCGGTCCGCTGCAGCGCGATCTGCATGCGCTCGGAACCATTACACCGTTGGCGCAGGTGACGCTGCGCAGCCAGATCGATGGCGAACTGCTGAAGCTGCATTTCACCGAAGGCGAGGCCGTTGCGCGCGGCCAGTTGCTGGCCGAGATCGACGCGCGTCCCTACCTGGCGGCGCTGGCCGCGGCCGAAGGCGAACTGGCGCGGACCCAGGCGCTGCTGGATAACGCCGAGGCGGACCTGCAGCGCTACCGCAAACTGGCGCGGCAGGAAGCGGTGGCGGGCCAGCAACTCGATACCGCCGAAGCTCAGGTGCGCGCCTACGCGGCCCAGCGGCAACGCAACCAGGCCCAGGTGGCCGACGCCCGCCGGCTGCTGGATCACACGCGCATCGTCGCGCCGCACGAAGGCCGCATCGGGCTACGCCGTGTCGATGCCGGCAACCACGTCCGCGCCGACGACGCCAACGGTCTGACCACGCTGGTCCAGACCCGACCCATCTCGGCCCTCTTCAGCATTTCGGAAACGCGCCTGGACATCCTGCGCCAGGCCCAGGCGCGCGACGCCGCGCTACGAGTCCAGGCCTGGGATGCTGATGACCGCCGCCTGTTGGCCGAGGGCACGCTGGAAGCGCTGGACAATCGCATCCAGGCCGCCAGCGGCACGGTCAAGCTGCGCGCGCGCTTTCCCAATGCCGACGAATCGCTGTTTCCGAACCAGTTCGTGAACATCCGCCTGGCGGTGGTGCAGCAGGACCACGTCATCACCATTCCCACGGCGGCCATCCAATATGGATCCGAAGGCGCCTTTGTGTTCGTCATCGGCGAAGACAGTCGCGCCAGCCGCCGCGTGCTGGAGCTGGGCCCCGCCAACGCCGGCCGCATCGTCGTGCAATCCGGCCTGACCGAGAATGAGCGCGTGGTGGTCGAAGGCGTGGACCGCCTGCATGACGGCCGCGACGTGCAGATAGTCGAACCGCAGAAATCATGAGTCTGTCGCGCCCCTTCATCCTGCGCCCTGTCGCCACGTCCTTCCTGATGATCGCCCTGCTGCTGTCGGGCATCCTGGCGTGGCGCATGCTGCCCGTAGCGGCGCTGCCGCAGGTGGACTACCCCATCATCCAGGTG
Source organism: Achromobacter sp. D7-1 (assembly GCF_059760445.1). Taxonomy (NCBI): domain Bacteria; kingdom Pseudomonadati; phylum Pseudomonadota; class Betaproteobacteria; order Burkholderiales; family Alcaligenaceae; genus Achromobacter; species Achromobacter sp. D7-1. The sequence continues at coordinate 85,388 of NZ_JCBAMT010000016.1, forward strand.
ACCACGCAGTATCCCGGGGCCAGTCCGAACGTGACGGCGCGCACCGTCACCGCGCCGCTGGAGCGGCGCTTCGGGCAGATACCGGGCCTGAAGCAGATGTCCTCCACCAGCGGCAGCGGCATCTCGGTGATCACGCTGCAATTCTCGCTGGACGTGTCGCTGGGCGTGGCCGAGCAGGAAGTCCAGGCGGCCATCAGCGCCAGCGGCGCACTGCTGCCCAATGACCTGCCGACGCCCCCCGTGTACCGCAAGGTCAACCCCGCCGACGTGCCCATCCTGACGCTGGCGGTCACGTCCGATTCTCTGCCCCTGCCCCAGGTCTACGACTTGGTCGACACCCGCATGACACAACGCCTGTCGCAGTTGTCCGGCGTGGGCATGGTCAGCCTGGCCGGCGGCCAGCGGCCGGCGGTGCGGGTGCAGGTCAATCCCATGGCGCTGGCCGCGCGCGGACTGCAGCTGGCCGACGTGCAGGAAGCCATCTCCAAGGCCAATTCGAACCAGCCCAAGGGCAGCTTCGACGGGCCGGTGCGCTCGGTCATCATGGACGCCAACGACCAATTGCAGAGCGCCGAGGAGTACCGCGAGCTGATCGTGGCCTGGCGCAACGGCGCGCCGGTGCGGCTGGGCCAGGTCGCCACCGTCGAGGACGGAGCGGAAGACCGATACCTGGCCGCCTGGGTCGACAAGCAGCCGGCCGTGCTGGTCAACATCCAGCGCCAGCCGGGCGCCAACGTCATCGCCGTGGCCGACCAGGTCAAGGCCCTGCTGCCGCAGTTGACGGCCAGCCTGCCGGCCGCCGCCCAGGTCCGCGTGCTGACGGACCGCACCGAAAGCATCCGCGCGTCGGTGCGCGGCGTGCAATGGGAGCTGGCCTTCGCCGTGGGCCTGGTGGTGCTCGTGACCTTCCTGTTCCTGCGCAACCTGCCCGCCACGCTGATCCCCAGCCTGGCGGTGCCGCTGTCCCTGATAGGCACCTTCGGCTTCATGCACCTGGCAGGGTTCTCCACCAACAACCTGACCTTGATGGCGCTGACCATAGGCGCGGGCTTCGTGGTGGACGATGCCATCGTGATGCTGGAGAACATTGCGCGCTACCGCGAGCAGGGCCACAGCCCCATGGCGGCGGCGCTCAAGGGCGCCGGCCAGATCGGCTTCACGCTGGTGTCCCTGACGCTGTCGCTGATCGCGGTGCTGATCCCGCTGCTGTTCATGGAAGACGTGGTGGGCCGGCTGTTCCGCGAGTTCGCGGTCACGCTGGCGGTCGCCATCCTGATATCGCTGGCGGTATCGCTGACGTTGACGCCCATGATGTGCGCGCGGCTGCTGCCGGCGCATGAGCCGACGCGCCCCGGCCTGCTGGACCGCGTCCAGGCGCGCTACGCCGGCTGGCTGGACCTGACCTTGCGCCACCAGCGGCTGACCCTGGCGGTGATGCTGGCGACGGTGGCGCTGACCGGCCTGCTGTACCTGGCCGTGCCCAAGGGATTCTTCCCGACCCAGGATGGCGGCACGCTGCAAGGCGTCACGCAATCGTCCCAAAGCACCTCGTTCGACGCCATGTCGCGGCGTCAGCAGGCGGTGGCCGCGGCGCTGCTGGCGGACCCGGACGTGGCCAGCCTGTCGTCCTTCATCGGCATCGACAGCATGAATACCACCCTGAACACCGGGCGGCTGCTGATCAACTTGAAACCCTGGTCGGAGCGCAGCGCGCCGCTGGCGGACATCATGGCGCGGCTGGATGCGCGCGCCCGCGAGGTCCACGGCATCTCGCTATTCCTGCAGCCGGTGCAGGAACTCAATATCGAGGACCGCGTCAGCCGCGGCCAATACCAGTTCACACTGACCTCGCCGGACAGCGAGTTGCTGGCACGCTGGAGCCATGCGCTGATGGCGCGTCTGGCGCAGGCGCCCGAACTGGCCGACGTCTCCTCGGACCTGCAAGGCGACGGCCGCCAGGCCTATCTGCAGGTCTCGCGCGACGCCGCGGCCCGCCTGGGCGTGACGATGGACGACGTGGCGCAGACGCTATACAACGCCTTCGGCCAGCGCCAGGTGGCCACGCTGTTCACGCAGTCGAACCAGTACCGGGTCGTGCTGGAAGTGGACCGCAAGCTGGCCCTGAACCCCGACGCGCTGGAACGCATCCATCTGCAGACCGAAGACGGGCAGGCGATCCCCCTGTCGGCGCTGGCCACCGTCAGCGAACGCGCGGTACCGCTGGCCGTGAACCATTTGTCGCAGTTTCCCGCGGTCAACCTGTCGTTCAACCTGCCGGCTGACGGATCGTTGGGCGAAGCCATCGCCGCGATCGAGTCGGCGCAGCAGGAAATCGGCATGCCGCTAAGCGTGGAGCTGCGGCTGCAGGGCGCGGCGGCGGCCTTCCAGGCCTCGCTGTCGAACACGCTGTGGCTGATGCTGGCGGCGGTGGTCACCATGTACCTGGTGCTGGGCATGCTGTATGAAAGCGCCATCCATCCGGTGACCATCCTGTCCACCCTGCCCTCGGCCGCGGTGGGCGCCTTCCTGGCGCTGCTGCTTACCGGGCGTCCATTGGACTTGATTGCGGTCATCGGCATCATCCTGCTGATCGGGCTGGTGAAGAAGAACGGCATCATGATGGTGGACTTCGCGCTGGAGGCCGAACGCTCGCGCGGCCTGGCGCCGCAGGCCGCGATCCGCGAGGCCGCCCTGCTGCGTCTGCGGCCCATCCTGATGACCACGCTGGCCGCGCTGTTCGGCGCGCTGCCGCTGATGCTAGCCACGGGTTCGGGCGCGGAACTGCGCCAGCCGCTGGGCTGGGTCATGGTGGGCGGGCTGCTGGTCAGCCAGGTGCTGACCCTGTTCACCACACCCGCCGTGTACCTGTTCTTCCATCGCCTGGGCCAGCGCCGCGGCGCCGCGGCCGCCAAGCCCGGGGTTGAAGGCCCGGCGCCATGATCCGCGCCTTGCTGCACCGCCCGACCGCCTGCATCTTCCTGGCGATCGCGCTGACCCTGCTGGGCGCGGTCGCGTGGCGGCTGCTGCCGGTGGCGCCGTTGCCCCAGGTCGACTTCCCCACCATCGAAGTACGGGCCGAGCTGCCGGGCGCCAGCCCCGAAAGCATGGCCAGCACCGTGGCCGCGCCGCTGGAACGCGCACTGGGCAGCATCGCGGGCGTCAGTTCGATGAGCTCGTCCAGCAACCAGGGCGCCACCCGCGTGCAGCTGCAGTTCGACCTGGACCGCGACATCAACGAAGCCGCCCGCGACGTGCAGGCCGCCATCAACGCCGCCCGCGCCGAACTGCCTTCCGGCATGCCCGGAAATCCCAGCTACCGCAAAGTCAACCCGTCCCAGGCGCCCATCATGGCGCTGGCGCTCAGTTCCTCCACCCGCCCCGCAGGCGAGCTCTACGATCTGGGTTCGACGGTGCTGGCGCAGAAGATCTCGCAGATCAACGGCGTGGGCGAAGTGACCATGGGCGGCAGTTCCCTGCCCGCGGTGCGGGTGCAGGTCAATTCCAACGCCCTGGCCCACTACGGCGTGGCGCTGGACGAAGTGCGCCAGGCCATCGCCGACGCCGCGCCCATGCGGCCGCAGGGCCAGCTGGATTCCGCCAGCCAGCGCTGGGAGGTCGGCACGCCCGAACAGCCCCGCGCCGCGCGCGACTACGAAAGCCTGATCGTGCGCCACCAGGACGGCGCCGTGATCCGGCTGTCGCAGATCGCGCGCGTCAGCGACTCGGTCGAGAACCGCTACAGCAGCGGCTTTCACAACCGCAACCCGGCCGTGGTCCTGACCATCAGCCGCCAGCCGGGCTCGAACATCATCGAGACCATAGGCGCCATCAACCAGGCCCTGCCCGGGCTGCGTGCGCTGATGCCGGCCGACGTGGACCTGACCGTGGCGCTGGACCGCTCGCCCGGCATCAACGCCACCCTGCGCGAAGCGCACATCACGCTGGCGCTGGCCACGGCGCTGGTGATCCTGGTGGTGTGGGCGTTCCTGGGCAATGCCCGGGCCGCCGCGATACCAAGCGTGGCGATTCCGGTGTGCCTGATCGCCACCTTCGCCGTCATGTACCTGTGGGGCTTCTCGCTGAACAATCTTTCGCTGATGGCGCTGATCGTCGCGGCCGGCCTGGTGGTCGACGACGCCATCGTGGTGCTGGAGAACATCTCGCGCCACATCGAGCGCGGCCTGTCGCCGCGCAAGGCCGCGCTGCGCGGCGTGCGCGAGGTGGGTTTCACGCTGGTGGCCATGACGGTGGCGCTGAGCGTGGTCTTCGTGTCCATCCTGTTCATGGGTGGTCTGGTCGAGCGGCTGTTCCGCGAGTTCTCCATCACCCTGGTCGCCGCCACCGTCATCTCGCTGGTGGTCTCGGTGGCCATCATCCCCAGCCTGTGCGCACGCTGGCTCAAGCCCGCCAGTCCGGCGGCGTCCGGCGCAGACATACGCCCGTCGCGCATGCAGGCGGCCTTCGCGCGCATCCACGCCTGGTACGGCAGCACCCTGTGGCGGGTGCTGGGCCACGCCAGGCTGACGCTATTGCTGCTGGCCGGCGTGGTGGGGCTCAATGTCTATTTGTACGTGCAAGCGCCCAAGGGCTTCCTGCCGGTGCAGGACACAGGACAGTTGGTGGGCTTCGTGCGCGGCGACGACGGCTTTTCGTTCCAGGTCATGCAGCCCAAGATCGACATGTACCGCCAACTGGTGCTCAAGCATCCGGCGGTGCAGGACGTCATCGGCTACAACGGCGGCAGCCTGGGGATCAGCAATTCCCTGTTCCTGATCCGCCTGAAGCCCGCCGCCGAACGCAAGGAATCGTCGACCGAGGTCATCAACTGGCTGCGCACCAACGCCCCGGCGGTGCCGGGCGGCATGTTCTTCCTGAACGTGGACCAGGACCTGCGCATGCCCGGCGGCTTCGGCAACTCCGGCGACCATGAGCTGGCCATCATGGCCAGCGACGTGCCGGCCTTGCGGCAATGGTCGCGCAAGATCTCCAAGGCCATGCAGGAAATACCCGAGCTGCGCGACGTGGACGCGCAAGGCGATGGCGCCACCCAGCAGGTCGTGATCGACATCGACCGCGCGGCCGCGCAGCGCCTGGGCGTGGACATGGGCACCATCAGCAGCGTGCTCAGCAACTCCTTCAGCCAGCGCCAGGTCGCGACTTTGTATGACGCCATGAATCAGTACCGCGTGGTGCTGGAGCTGGACCCGCGCTACACCGAGGATCCCGAGGTGCTGGAACAGGTGCAGGTGGTGGCGGCGGACGGCACCCGCGTGCCGCTGACGGCCTTCGCCACCTACGACTACGGGCTGGTGAACGACCGCGTGTTCCATGACGGCCTGTTCGCGGCCGTGGGCGTGGGCTTTTCGCTGGCCGAGGGCGTGTCGCTGGAGCAGGCCCTGGTGGCCATCGACGCCGCCATGGCCAAGCTGATGGTGCCCTCCTACATCCAGACCCGTCTGGGCGGCGACGCGCGCAACTTCCAGCAAAGCCTGCAGGACCAGCCCTGGCTGATCCTGGCGGTGCTGGTGGCGATCTACCTGGTACTGGGCATCCTGTATGAAAGCCCGCTGCATCCGCTCACCATCCTGTCGACCCTGCCCTCGGCCGGCGTGGGCGCGCTGCTGGCGCTGCGTCTGGCGGGCATCGAATTCACACTGATTGCGCTGTTGGGGCTGTTCCTGCTGGTGGGCATCGTCATGAAGAACGCCATCCTGATGATCGACTTCGCGCTCAGCCTGGAACGGCGCGAAGGACTGACGCCCGAGCAGGCCATCCACCGCGCCGCCATGCTGCGGCTGCGGCCCATCGTCATGACCAACCTGGCAGGGCTGCTGGGCGCCCTGCCCTTGGTGCTGGGCATGGGCGAAGGCTCGGAGCTGCGCCGCCCGCTGGGCATCGCCATCGTCGGCGGCCTGCTGATCAGCCAGTTCCTGACGCTGTACACCACGCCCATTGTGTATCTGGCGCTGGAACGGCTGCGGCTGAAATGGAAGGCTGGCCGGCTGCGTCCTGGCCCCGAGGCCTGAAGCACGGGCCAGCCTGCAGGTTCAGTCCGGCAGTATTCCCGCCGCCTTGATGACCTGCGCCCACTTGCGCTGCTCGGCCTGCTGGAAATCCGCCAGCTCGCCCGGCGTGCCGCCCGCCGGAATCGCGCCCAGCTCGGCCAGCCGCTGCTTCACCGCCGCGTCGCCCAGCGCCTGGTTGATGGCCAAGGACAACTTCTGCTGCACCGCCTGCGGCGTGCCTGCGGGCGCATACATCGCAAACCAGGACGAGGCCTCGAAATCCGGCGCGCCCAAGGCCTCGGCCATGGTCGGCACCTGCGGATAGTCCGGCAGGCGCTGCGCCGTCGTGACGGCCAGCATGCGCAGTTTTCCGGCCTTCACGAAGGGCGTGCTGGTCAACAGCGTGTCGAACATGACCTGGACCTGGCCGGCCACCAGATCGGTCACGGCGGGACTGGAGCCCTTGTAGGGGATGTGGGTCATGGAGGTACCGGTCTTGTACTTGAAGTACTCCGGTACCAGATGGGAAGAACCGCCATTCCCTGCCGAGCCGTAGTTCACGCGGTCGGGGTGGGCCTTCAGATAGTCCACCAGCTCGCCCACGGTCTGCACCGGCATCTGCTGCGGATTGACCACGACCGCGATGGGCACGGTGAGGACCAGTGCCAAGGGCGTGAAGTCTTTGTTCACGTCGTAGGGAATGTCGGGATACAGGCCAGGATTGATCGCCATGGTGCCGATGCTGGCCATCATCAGCGTGTATCCGTCCGGCTTGCTGCGCGCGACATCGCCGGCGCCGATGAAGCCATGCGCGCCGGCCTTGTTCTCGATGACGAAGGGCGTGTCCAGACGGTCGGCGAGCGCCTTGCCAACCACGCGCGCGGCGATATCGGTCGGGCCGCCGGCGGGGAACGGAACGACCAGCCGGATGGGACGTTCGGGCCATCGCGTCCCGGTATTGCCCAGGGCGGGCGCCGCCGCGGCAGCGCAGGCGAGCGCGGCGGCTACTAAAAGATGCTTCATTGATTTGTCTCCTGGCAGGTTCTACGGGGCGTGTCAGGCGGCGGTCTGGATGCCGGCTTCGCGTATCAGGCGCGCCCACTTCTTCTGTTCTTCCTGGATGTAGCGCTGCGCGGCCTCCGGCGAGCCGCCCATGGCGGTGCTGCCCTCGGCGGTGAACATGGCCACGGTGGCCGGATCGGCCAGCACCTTCTCCACGACCGCATTGACGGCCTTGACGACCTCGGGCGGCGTGCCGGCCGGCGCGACCAGCGCCTTCCAGTCCAACGCCTCGAATCCCTCGTAGCCGGACTCGGCCACGGTAGGCACATCGGGCAGGATCGCCAGCCGCGCGCGGGAACTGACGGCCAGCGGTCGCAGCACCTTGCCCTTGAGCATTTCCTGGGCAGCCTGCGGCGTGGCGAACATGTAGTCGGTATTGCCGCCCAACAGGTCGTTGAGCGCCGGCGCCGCGCCGCGGTACGGCACATTCAACACCTGGAACTTGCCCTGATAGGCAAGCAGTTCGCCGGCCAGATGCCCCACCGTGCCCGAGCCCGCCAGGGCTTGCTTGATGGCGCCGGGCTCGGCGCGCGCGTCCTTGATCAGGTCGGCCAGGGTCTGCCAGCGCGCGTTGGCCTTGACCACCAGCACCACCGGCAGCGAAGCGATCAGGGAGACCGCCGCGAAGTCTTTTCCCGCGTCGAAGGGAATCTGCGGCATCAGGGCGGGATTGATGGCCAGATTGGCCGTCTGGCCCAGGCCCAGCATATAGCCGTCGGGCTTGGCCTTGGCCACGAAGTCCATGCCGATGTTGCCGCCGGCGCCAGGACGGTTTTCCACCACCACCGACCAGCCGGCCATCGCCGTGACCTTGGCCGCGATGGCGCGCGCCACCGAGTCCGTACCGCCGCCCGGGGTGTAGGGAACGATTAGGCGCACGGGCCGGCCGTTCGGATAGCCGCCCGCGCTCTGGGCGCGCAGCGGCAATGCGGCGGCGCAAAGCGCGGCGCCCAGGAAGGCGCGGCGAGATAGCGTGAACATGGTTAGTCTCCTTGTGTGATTTGCCTTGCTTTCAAGGCCGCGATTTCATCGTCGCGATAGCCGACGCCGCGCAGCAGCGCGTCGGTGTGTTCGCCCACCGCAGGCGGCTGCAGGCGTATTCCGGGCTGGGCGCCGCCCAGCGTGAAGGGCGCCAGCGGCACTCGCGATTCCCGGCCGTCTTCCAGCACGATGGGCGCCAGGCCGCCGGTGGCCGCCAGGTGGGGATCCTCGAACAGCTGCTCGGGCCGCGTGATCGGCGCGAAGGGCAGGCCTTCGCGCTCGAACACAGCCGCCAGTTCCGCCGCGCTGCGATCCGCCAGATGCGAGCGCAACTGCGGCATCAACCAATCGCGTGCCTGCACGCGGTCGTTGTTGCTGGCCAGACGGGGGTCGGCCAGCAGCTCGCCAAGTCCGAAAGCGCGGCAGAAGATGCCCCATTGCTTGTCGCTGACCACGGCCAGGAAGATCTGTTCGCCGTCCTTGACGGTGAACACGTCGTAGATGGCCCAGGCCGAGATGCGGCTGGGCATGGGCGCGGCGGCCCGGCCGGTGACGGCGTACTGCATCATGTGCTGCCCCACCAGGAAGACGTTGTTCTCGAACAGCGATGCCTGCACTTCCGTGCCTGCGCCCGTCTGTTCGCGCTGGGCCAGCGCCGCCATGGCGCCGATGGCGCCGAACATGCCGCCCATGATGTCGTTGACGCTGGCGCCCGCGCGCAGCGGATCGCCTGGACGCCCCGTCATGTAAGCCAGGCCGCCCATCATCTGCACCACTTCGTCCAGCGCCGTCCGGTGTTCGTAGGGACCGGGCAGGAAGCCCTTGTGGCTGACGTAGATGAGGCGGGGATTGCGCTGTTTGAGCGTGGCGTAGTCCAGGCCCAGTTTCTCCATCACGCCGGCCTTGAAGTTCTCGCTGACGATGTCGGCCGAGTCGATCAGCCGCAACGCGGCTTCGATTCCCTCGGGCTGCTTCAGGTCCAGGGCGATGCTCTTCTTGTTGCGGTTGAACATGGGGAAGAAGCCCGCGCCCGACCCGAGCAAGCGGCGCGTGCTGTCGCCGCCCACGGGTTCGACCTTGATGACTTCGGCCCCCAGGTCCGCCAGCAGCATGCCGCAGGTGGGACCCATGACCATGTGGGTGAATTCGACGACGCGGATGTGTTCGTACGGAAGGCGCGGATGGGCGTGGCTGGACATGGGCGTGGATCTTCTGCAAGTCGCGGCGGTTCCGGCACAGGCCGGTCTAGCCGCATGTTTCTGGTGTGTAGGGCCGCAGGGGCATGGGCGATCAAGCCCGCCGGACGAATCCTTTGGGCAAGCCGGCGTCGGGGGTCATGCCGTACAGCGGCTCGCCAGGCAGGCCGGCGGCCAGCGGCGCGCGCGCGGCGACGATTCCATCCAGGTCGATGCCGGTGCGCACGCCCATGGCCTCGAACATGAAGACCAGGTCCTCCGTCACGACATTGCCGGACGCACCGGGCGCGTACGGGCATCCGCCCAATCCGCCGAGGGAACTGTCGAACGTGCGCACGCCCTCCTCCCAGGCCGCCAGGCAGTTGGCCAGGCCCAGGCCGCGCGTGTTGTGCATGTGGGCCGCGCCGGCCCTTTCCCCGAGTTCGGCGCGCAGGCGGCGGAACAGCCGGCGCACTTGCGCGGGATTGGCGTAACCCACGGTGTCCGACAGCCCCGACTCATCGGCGCCCGCCGCCACGCACAGCGCGGCCAGACGGATGACTTCGTCTTCGGGCACGCTGCCCTGCAAGGTGCAACCGAAGGCCGTTGAGATCCCGGCCTCCAGCTTGACCGCGGGAGCCAGCTCGTCGCGCAGCCGTGCGATGGCGCGCACTTCCTCCACCATGTCCTCGGGTGTCCTGCGCACGTTGGCCAACGAATGTTCGCGGCTCGCCGAGACCGGCATGGTCAGCTTGTGGACGCCGGCCCGCAGCGCCGCCTCGGCGCCGCGGACGTTGGGGACCAGGGCCATGACCGTGATGGCGGCATGCCCCGCCGCATGGCGCACCACTTCTGCGGCATCGGCCATCTGCGGCAGCAGGCGCGCCGGCACGAAGGAAGCGACTTCGATCTCGCGCACGCCGGCCGCAACCAAGGCGTCGATCCAACGCAACTTATCCGCCGTGGCCATCGTTGCCTTGACGGACTGCAAGCCATCGCGCGGGCCGACCTCGCTGATCAGGACGTCGGGGGTGCGGGCGTTGAATTGAGCCATGGTTTGATTTCCAAATAATTCTATCTAATAGAACGATATTCCTTAAGATAGAATTATTGAGTACACAGCTTTCCGCTGTCAAGCGCCACGCGCCCAGGGAAAACCACGAATCCAGCGCCAGACGCCGCCTACAATGCGGATGATTCGTTCTAAAGGATGGAATATGGTCCCGCCCATGATTCGACACGCCGGAGCGCAGGATGCCGCGTAAAGCCGCCACGGAATCGCTCGCCGACGCCGACGCCGCCGCAGGCGGCGTGGCGGCGGTGGATCGCGCGTTGAGCTTGATGTCGGTGTTTACGCCCCGCGACAAGGCCCTGTCCCTGGGCGAGCTGGCCGAGCGCACGCGCCTGTACAAGAGCACCGTCCTGCGGCTGCTGGCGTCGCTGGAACACGCCGGCTGGATCCAGCGCCTGGACGACGGCCGCTATGCCCTGGGCGGGGAAGTCGCGCGCTTGCACGGCATCTACGCTTCCTCGTTTTCGCTGGAGCACGTCGTCCTGCCGGTGCTGCGCGACCTGGTCGCGGCCACCGGCGAAAGCGCCGCCTACCACGTGCGCCAGGGCGATGCGCGCCTGTGCCTGTACCGTGTGGATTCACCGCATCCCGTGCGCGACCATATTCGCGCGGGCGATCTGCTGCCGCTGGATCGCGGCAGCGGCGGACGCGTGTTGACGGCCTACGACCCGGTGCTGGGCCACGCGCCCGGGCCCGAACAGGATTTGTACGCCCGCATCCGCGCCGACGGCTATTTCGCCGCCATGGGCGACCGCCTGGCGGAAGTGGCGGGCATATCCGCGCCCGTCTTTTTGCTCAATGGCGAAATCGCTGCCGCAGTAACGCTGACTGCGCCTGTGCATCGTTATGTCCCCGCCCATCTGGCGGCGGTGCAGGAAGCGGCGCGACGCCTGACGGGGAAAGTCGGTTAGCGGAACCGGGAATGGCGCAGGGCAGCCTCGGCGACTAAAGAACCCTGACATCCGCAAGCTCGAATCCCTACCGCCCCGCACTTCGGTTTTGTGAGGCAGAGGGTTCTTGAGCCGCCGGCGTCCGGACTGCGGGATTCCGATGCTCGCCCCGGTGGGGCTGCGCTTCGGATC
>NZ_JCBAMT010000017.1:0-93665 GCF_059760445.1 Achromobacter sp. D7-1
GCCCACAAGAGAATAGTCATCATGATCAAAAGACTGACCCGCGGTTCCGCCCTGCTTGCCGTCCTGCTCGTGCTGGCCGGCTGCGCGGTGGGCCCGACCTATGAACGGCCCTCGGCCGCGGTGCCCGCGGCCTTCAAGGAAGCCGCCCTGCCCGCCTCCGAAGCCGGCACCTGGAAGACCGCCGAGCCGTCGGAAGACGCGCTGCGCGGCGCCTGGTGGAAGGTATTCGACGACGAAGGCCTGAACCAGTTGCAGGAAGAAGCCCAACAGGCCAACCAGAACCTGCAGGCCGCCGCCGCCCGCCTGACCCAGTCGCGCGCGCTGCAACGCGAAGCCCGCGCCGGCTTCTTCCCCAACCTGGACGCCGCCTTCGGCCCCAACCGCCAGCGCCCCTCGGCCGTGTCGCAAGGCTTGCCGGACGGCACCTCGACCAGCCCGGTCACCACTTGGCGCGCACAAGGCGCCGTGTCCTACGAAGCCGACCTGTTCGGCCGCGTCGCCTCCACCTACGACGCCGCCAGCGCCGACGCCCAGCAAAGCGAAGCGCTCTACCGCTCCGTGCTGCTGGCTCTGCAGGCCGACGTCGCCACCACCTACTTCCTGGTGCGCGAACAGGACGCCGAATCGCAGCTCTACCGCCAGACGGTCAAGCTGCGCACCGACACCCTGCAACTGATCCAGCGCCGCTACGACGCCGGCGACATCAGCGAACTCGACCTGGCCCGCGCCAAGGCCGAACTCGCCAGCGCACAATCCGAAGCCCTGGGCATCGACCGCCGCCGCGCCGCCTCCGAACACGCCCTGGCCGTGCTGCTGGGCCGCGCCCCCGCGGACTTCGCCATGCCCCCGCAGCCGATCCAGAAGGTCGCGCTATCGATCCCGGCCGGCCTGCCGTCCACCCTGCTGGAACGCCGCCCCGACATCGCCGCCGCCGAACGCGCCATGGCCGCCGCCAACGCCCGCGTGGGCGCGGCCAAGTCCGCCTTCTTCCCGCGCCTGGACATCACCGGCGCCTTCGGCTACGAGTCCTCGGACCTGGGCAACCTGTTCCAGTGGTCCAGCCGCACCTTCCTGCTGGGCCCGCTGGTCGGCGCCGCGCTGTCCATGCCCATCTTCGACGGCGGCCGCCGCCAGGCCGGCCTGGACCGCGCCCGCGCCGTCTACGAAGAGGACGTCGCCGTCTACCGCCAGACCGTACTGAACGCATTCCGCGAAGTGGAAGACAACCTGGCCAACCTGCGCATCCTGGCCGACCAGACCAAAGCGCAAGACGCCGCCGTCGACGCCGCCGCCCGCGCCGCGAAGCTCTCGCACACGCAGTACCGCGAAGGCTCCATCAGCTTCCTCGACGTGATCGAAGCCGACCGCAGCGTGTTGCTGCAGCAACGCGTCTCAGTACAACTGAACGGCGAGCAAGCCCGCTCCGCCGTAGGCCTGATCCGCGCCATCGGCGGCGGCTGGGAGAACCCGGTGCCGCCGGAGACGGTGGCATCGAAGTAGAAGGCAGGCACGCCGCGGGCAACACATGTTGGCCCGTGGCATCAAGCTCACAACTCCCGCGACTGCAACCGCGGTTGCAGTCGCAAGACCAAGCGCATGACCCACGCCCCGCTGGCCTCCGATGCGATTGACATCTTGGGAACCAACGGAAGCCGCGGAAGCCGCAGAAAACCTACGGCCGTCCTCGCAGCCACTCTTCAAGATCATCAGCCGGCAACGGCGGAGAAAACAGGAACCCCTGTCCCGCCGCACACCCCTGCTCGATCAGGAACCGCCGCTGCTCTTCGTTCTCGACGCCCTCGGCCACCACAGGCAGGCTCAGGCTCTCGCCGATGCGAATCACCGCGCTGGTCAACGCCCGCGCCGCGTCGTCGCTCTCCAGGCCCTGCACGAAACTGCGGTCCAGCTTCAGTTCGTCCACGATCAGACGGCGTAGATGCCCCAGGCTGGAGTAACCCGTGCCGAAATCGTCCATCGACAGGCGCACGCCCAGGCGATGCAGCTCCGCGATGGTCCGCAAGGTGCCGGCGGTTGCATCCAGCACCACGCCTTCGGTGATCTCCAACATCAGGTCCGCCGCCGCCAAGCCGAATTCAGTCAGCGTCGCCTCGATCATCCGCGGCAGGTTCAGGTTGTGGAAATTCGTCGCCGACAGGTTCACCGACACCGACGGCACCTGCAGGCCCTTGGTGCGCCAGACCGCCAGCTGCGAACACGCTTCGCGCACGGCCCAGTCGCCCAGGTCGCCGATCAGGCCGCACTCCTCGGCCAGCGGCACGAAGCGCGCCGGCGAAATATCGCCCAGGGTCGGATGGCGCCAGCGGGCCAACGCCTCGACGCCGTACAGGTGGCCGTTCTCCAGGCCCACCTGCGGCTGATAGTGCAGCCGCAGCGCCTTGGCCTCCAGTGCGTCGCGCAAGGCGGCTTCCAGCGCCAGGCGCTCTTGCGCCTGGCGGTTCATTTCGGCGCTGAAGAAGGAAATGCGATTACGCCCTGCCGTCTTGGCCTGGTACATCGCCATGTCGGCATGGCGCAGCAGCGTGTCCATGTCGCGCCCGTTTTCCGGGAACACGCTGATACCAATGCTGACTGAAGGGTTCAGGGTGATGCCGCCCACCGAAAAGGGCTGGGCCAGGGCCACCAGCACATGCTCGGCCGCGGCCGTCAGGCGGCCGTGTTCGAAGTCCGGCATCAGCATCACGAACTCGTCGCCGGACAAGCGGCCCACGATGTCAGCCGCGCGCGCCAGGCGGCGCAGGCGCTGCGCCACGTCGCGCAGCAGCGCGTCGCCGATGGGATGGCCCAGCGTGTCGTTGACCTGCTTGAAGCGGTCCAGGTCCAGGAACAGGACGGCGACACGCTTGCGCTCGGGTTCGGCGCGGGCGATGGCCTGTTCGGCCTGCGCCAGCAGCAGGTTGCGGTTGGGCAGGCCCGTCAGCTCGTCGTAGAACGCCAGTTGGCGAATGCGGGCGCGGGCCTCTTCGCGTTCCAGCGCCAGCGCGCACAGGTAGACGCACACGTCCACCAGTCGGTGATGGAAATCGTCGGGCAGGCGCCGTTCGCGGAAATAGAAGCCGAAGGTGCCTATCACCCGGCCATCGCTGGATTTGATGGGCGAGGACCAGCAGGCCTTTATGTCCTCGGGCAGCGGCAGGTGGCGGTAATCGTCCCACAGCGGATCGGTGGAGATGTCCGGCACGATCACGGGCCGGCCCAGGAAGGCCGAGGTGCCGCAGGCGCCTGCCTGTGGACCGATGGCCACGCCGTCCAGGGCGTCGGCAAAGGCCTGCGGCAGGCTGGGCGCCGCCAGCGGCCGCAGCAGGCCGGCGTCGTCCACGCGCAGCACGCTGGCCGCCACCTCGGGCGCCAGGTGCTCGACCTCGCGGCACACCATGTTCATGACCTCGACCACCGAGGCCTCGTTGACCATGGCCTGCAGCACCCGGCGCTGCAGCACTTCATGCACCTTGGTGGGCGTGATGTCCGTCAGCACGTCCACGATATTGACCAGCGCGCCGCGTTCATCGAACACGGAGTTCGCCATTACCGAGACCCACAGCGGCCGGCCGGCGCGGTCGTAGACCAGCACATCCTTGTGGTAGCCCTCGCGGCAGGCGATGCGGCGGTCCAGCTCTTCGCGCGTCCCGCCGTCCTGCCGGCCGCCGGCCAGCAGTTCGCCCAGCTCCTGGTTCACGGCGTCGCCGCGGGCGAAGCCGAGCATGCGGTGGAAACCGTCGTTCACATAGACGATGCGGCCGTCCTTGCCCGATACCGCGACGGCGTTGCCGGTTTCGTTGATGCCCAGCAGCAGCAGGCGGACCTCTTCCTGGCGGTCGGCGTCCGCGATGGACTTGCGGGATATGACGGAAATGCGGACCACTTCGCCGGCTTCGTCGGCGATGGGCATGTAGGTGGCTTCAATCCAGACGAAACCGCCGTCGCTCTTGCGATAGCGGCAGGTGCCGGTGAAGTGTTTGCCGCCCAGCAACCGGGCCCACACCTGTTCGCCGCCGACGATGCCCTTGCCCTCGTCCATGCTGTCGCACAGCATGTCGTGGCGCAGCGCCAGGGCCTCTTCGCGGACATGGCCCACCAAGGCGAGGAAGTTCGCGTTAGCGTTCAACAAGGAGCCCGCAGGGTTGAAATCGAACAGCAGCAGCGCCCGATCCATGGACGCCAGGTAAGTGCCCGGGTGCCACGCGCCGCCTTGAGGACGCTCGTCGGTGACGCCTGGATAGGAATCAAGCATATGGGGCTCCATGCCGGATAACAGCGGGTCCGGTTTCATTCAGCGCTTCGGAAACCCGAGTTCGACGCGATCGCGTCCGTCCTGCTTGGCCAGGTACAAGGCCTGGTCCGCGCGGCTGAGCGTTTCAGAGAAGGTTTCTCCCAATTGGTGGTATGCCATGCCTATGCTGACCGTCAATCCCAAGACGCCATCCCCCACCGTGATTGCCAGGGCTCGCACCGCGCCCACCAGCCTGTCCATGACGCGCTGGGCGGCTTCGGGCTGCGTGCTGGGCAGCAGCACCAGGAATTCCTCGCCGCCCCAGCGGCCGCACAGATCGTATTCGCGCAGGTTGTTGCACAGCGCGCCGGCCAGTTCGACCAGCGCGCGGTCGCCTGTTTCATGGCCATAGCGGTCGTTGACCGACTTGAAATGATCCACGTCCAACATCGCCACGACAAAGGTCGAGCCGCCGCGGGAGACGCGCAGGACCTCCTGCTTGATCATCTCCATCAAGGCGCGCCGGTTCAACAGTCCGGTCAAGGCATCGCGGTTGGAGGTTTCCAGCAGCGCTGAATTCAGATCCCGCATCATGCTTTGATAGTGGTCCGAGATGCGCGCGATACGGGTCAGGCGGCGCAGTTGCCGGTCGAAACGGTCGCACAGGCCCAGCTCGCGTTCGTGCGCCATGCTCTGGTAGGCGTCCGACAGCTGGGTCACGCGCTCGATGCGCGCCATCTGCTCCGCCGTGTGCCGCCAGAGCGCGTCCAGCGCTTCATGCAACGGATGGTCTTGATAGGCCGGGTCCGCCAGCAATTCGGCGATGCGCTTGTCCAGCTGGGCGGCGTCGGATTTCATTGGCGGCCGATGACTGAAAAGGGAAAGGTGCAGTCTTCCTTGAATTCCTCGGCCAGCTCGCCGACGCGCTCGTTGCGCATGTCGTAGAACCAGGTCACGCTGACCTCGCGGCCCTTGCCATGAGCAGCCTCCAGCAGATCGAAGATGTCCATGACGGACTTGATGCTGCTGGTATTCAGGTACAGCAGCTCGAGCTCCAGCTTCAGGGGCGCGGCGCTGCTCAGCAAGTAGGCTTCGACCCATTCGATGACGGGGCCGAACAGCTCGAAGGAATTCTCGGGATAGGAGTCGCCACGCATCGCCAGCACGCCGGCAGCAGTGTCGGCGGTGATGGCGGGCGTGGACTGGGTCCCGGGAATATTCAAATCATTCATCAATTGCTCCAAATATATTTCTTGGCCGGGCGGGCGTTCAGATCACCACGCTCAGGCTGAAGAAGGCCTGCCCGGGGGCCGTGGCGGGTGTCAGGCTGGCCTCCAGCGGCGCGCCGGCCCGGCGAGCGATATCGATCAGCCCCAGGCCCGCGCCCGAAGCGACGCCCTGGGCGCGCGGCTTGTGCAGCTGCGTCTTGTACTCGGCCTTCAGGGCCGCCTTGTCCAGCGCCGCCAGTTCCTGGATGCGGGCGACCAGCGACTGGCCGTCCTCGGACTTGACCAGGTTGCCGGCGGACACCACATAGCGGCTTTCATCGCGGCGGCCGATCACCACCGTGGCCGAGGCGTCCACGTCGCCATGCTGCGCCGCGTACTGGCGGATGTTCTGGATCATCTCGATGTAGACCGAGAAGACGTCCATGGCCTCGGCCGGACGCGCGTGCTCCGCATTCAGGTAGTTCTTGAGCGCGTTGCCGATTTCCTCGATCAGGCTACGGGAAATCGGTCCGTTGAAGCACAACAGGGTGCGATTCTGGTTGAACCGTTCGCCCAATGCGTAAAGATCGGAGGCATTCATGGGGGTAACCGCCCTGATAACGTTTATTCGAAACGGAACGACAGCAAGGTGATGTCATCACGCTGCGGCTGGCCGCCTTGGTACTCGGCCAGCGCCTGGGTGAAGGCGGTCGCCTGTTCGGTTAACGGCCGGCGCGCGTGTGTCTTGAGCATTTCCGCGAACCGGGTATTGCCAAAGCCAAAACCGTGCTCGCCTCCCGCCTGGTCCAGGAACCCGTCCGTGACCAGATAGAAGGTCCAGCCGGGCTCCATCTGCAGTTCGATGTTTTCGTAGATCTCGGTACGCTTGTCCCCCAGCGCCCGCTTGCCGCCGGGCACCTCGCGCAGCTCTTCGCCGTTGCTTGCGTACAGGCTGATCTTGGCGCCGGCATAGCGCAGCGTGCCGGCTTGGCGGTCAATATATACCAGGGCCGCATCCGTGTTGGTGGCCAGCGCGCGGGGCAATTGCGCGTCCGCAAGCATGGCGCGGATGGCGTTGTCGGTGCGGGTCAGGATGGCGGCCGGATCGGCCGGCCCCGCCTCGGTGATCGCCAGGTCTATGGCCGCGCGGGCCAGCATGGTCATCAGCGCGCCGGGCACGCCGTGGCCGGCGCAATCCATGATGCCCAGCAGGCAGTTGGCGCCGTCGGAGCGGAACACGTAAAAGTCGCCGCCCACCACGTCGCGCGGCTTCCACAGCACGAAATGGTGCGCGCCCAGGGATTGGGTCAACTGGCGGTCCGGGAGGATGGCGCGCTGGATCAGGCTGGCGTAGTCGATGGAGTCGTCGATCTTCTTGTGCGCGGCGGCCATGGCGCGGTTGGCGTCCTCGAGCTCGGAGGTGCGCTCGCGCACCTTGGTTTCGAGTTCGGCCGTGTGCTGGCGCACCTTGTCCGCCATCACGCCGAAGGCGCGGCTGAGGTCGCCGATCTCGTCCTGGCCGCCCGGCGGCAGGCGCACGTCGTAGCTGCCGTCGGCAATGGCCCGGGCCGACTGCTGCAGGCGGCGCAAGGGTCGCAGCATCAGGCGTTCGATGGCGTATCCGAAACACAGCAGCATGGCCGCGAACAGCACCACCAGGCCGATGGCGGCGGGCCAGAGCCAATCCGTGTCCAGCACCCGGGCCGCGCCCAGGTCCACCACGGTCAGCACGTGCCAGTGCAGTTCCGGCATGTAGGCCACCGAAACCAGCTGCCGGATGCCATCCATCTTGATCCAGGCGGATTGCACCGACTGCGGGTCGGTCCGCGCCGCCTTCATGGCAGCGGCCAGCTCGGCGCGGCCCTCGCCGCCGTCCAGCAGGTTGAACACCGTGCCGCGGCCGGCGCCCGCGCCGCCGGCGCCCGAGTTGTAGGCGATGAGCGAGGCGTCCATGTGCGCCTGGATCGCGCCTTCCTCGTCGACGATGATGGGCGTGACTCCCGGCTGCCCGCTATTGACGAATTCGCGCAGGAACCCGCCCACGTCCAGGCCAGAGCCGGTCAGGCCGATGACCCGGTCGCCGTCGCGCACCTGGACGTTGATCCAGACCTTGGTGGTCTGCAGCTTCAGGTCCGGATTGACGTTGATGTTGTACTTGGCCGCGGACGCCAGCGTCAGGTAGAACCAGGCGTCATCGGCGGCGCTCTTGCTCAAGGTGTAGCGCGGCGTCTCGGACAGCGGCTGGTCGTCGTTGAAGTAATAGTTGCCCGAGGCGGCGCTGGCGATGAAATAGGCGCGGCCTAGCAGATCGCGGCGGTAGCCGTCGGCTTCGCGGAAGAACAGCTCGCGCGCGGCCGGATCGCCTTCGTGGCGCAGCCAGCGGCGCGTGACCTCGCTATCCGCCAGCCGCAGCGACAGGGCCAGTTCGCGGGACACCGGCGCCAGGATGCGCTGGCGGTTCAATTGCGTGAAGTTGTCGGAGAAAGCGCGTCCGAAGTGCTCCCGGACGCCGTCCAGCACCTGCCAGCCGATCAAGGCGGCCGGCGCCAGCGCCACCACGCACGCCAGCAACAGCGCCATCAACGATTTTCTGCGCAAACCCCATTTCGCCATGCAAAGTCTTCCTGACAACTAGATAAGACGTAACGTGCGTGAAAAGGGGACGCGTGCATAGGCGTTGGCCGTGTAAGCCGCCCCTTGCCGCGCGATTGCCCCGCCTGTTCAGCCGTGAGCCCGATGCGGGCGTACCCACGCGGCACGTCCAGCGCGACAAGTTTAGAGAACAGTGGATCCAATTGAAACAGGAGCAAACGCTTGTAAGACGTTCCCGCGCCCTAAGTTGCATTGCTGCAATATAAATGTCGATTTATTGCTTTTTATGTCACGACTGACGGCATTTGCCTGTTTACATTGCAGCTTTCTTGCTACACGCCCAGGTAGCGTTCCCATAGGCCGCGGTCGGCGTCCAGGGCCTGGGAGTCGCCGGTCCACACCACTTTGCCGCGTTCCAGGATCACGTGGCGGTCGGCCAGGCTCAACAGCCGCTCGACGTATTTGTCGATGACCAGGATGGTCTGGCCGGCCTGGCGCAGGCGGGCCAGGCAATTCCAGATTTCCTCGCGGATCTTGGGCGCCAGGCCTTCGGTGGCCTCGTCCAGGATCAGCAGCCGGGGATTGGTGACCAGCGCCCGGCCGATGGCCAGCATCTGCTGTTCGCCGCCCGAGAGCTGGTTGCCCATGTTGCGGGCGCGCTCGTGCAGGCGCGGAAAGAGTTCGAAGACCCGTTCCGGCGTCCAGGGTTCGCCGATGTCCGGATTGCGGCCGGCGACGAAGGCCGTCAGGTGCTCACGCACCGTCAGGTTGGGGAAGCACTGCCGCCCTTCCGGCACGATGGCCACGCCGACCCGCGCGATGCGGTCCGGGCTCCAGCCGCTGATGTCCTGGCCGGCGAACTGGATCTTGCCGCCGCGCAGGGGCAATTGGCCGAACAGGGTGCGCAGCAGCGTGGTCTTGCCCATGCCGTTGCGGCCCAGCAGGGTCACGACCTGGCCCGCGCCGATCTGCAGGTCCACGCCGAACAGCACCTGGCTGGCGCCGTAGCCGCTCTTGGCGGATTCGATGGTCAGCATCACGCGGTCTCCTCGTCGCCCAGGTAGGCTTGCCGCACTTCCGGGTTGGCACGGATTTCATCAGGGGTGCCGGTCGCGATCACGCGGCCGTACACCAGCACCGACAGGCGGTCGGCCAGGCGGAACACCGCCTGCATATCGTGTTCGACCAGCAGCATGGCGGCGCGGCCGCGCATGGATTCGATCAATTCGGTCAGGCGCACGGTTTCGTCCGGCCCCATGCCCGCCATGGGCTCGTCCAGCAACAGCACGTCGGGCCGCGCGGCCAGGGCCAGCGCGAATTCGACCTTGCGCTGTTCGCCGTGCGGCAAGGTGCCGGCCGGGCGCTCCAGCAGGCTGGCGTCGATGGCGCATTCACGTGCCAATTCGCGCGCCTGTTCGTACAGGGCCGATTCGGCGGCGCGCGGCTTCCAGAAGCGGAAGCTGCTGCCTGCGTGCGCCTGCACCGCCAGCACCAGGTTGTCCAGCACCGTGGACTGCTTGAAGATATTGGTGATTTGGTAGGACCGCGACAGCCCGGCGGACACGCGCTGATGGGCGTTCATGCCAGTGACGTCGCGGCCGCCCACTTTCAGCGTGCCCGAATCCGCCGTCAGCGTACCGGACAGCAGGTGGATCAGCGTGGACTTGCCCGCGCCGTTGGGGCCGATCAGGGCGTGGATTTCACCCGGGTTCAGGGACAGCGACACATTGTCGGTGGCGACCAGCGCGCCAAAGCGGCGCACCAATCCCGTAGCCTGCAAGGCCGGCGTTACGGCAGCGTTCATGATCCCACCTTGCCGGATTGGGGAGCAGCGGCGCGGCCGCTGAACAGCGGGCCGAACAGCCCGACCAGGCCCCGCGGCGCGCCGAACACCACGCACAGCAGCAGCACGCCCAGGGGCAGGTGCCAGTATTCGGTCCACAGGCGCAGCACTTCTTCCAGGGTCAGCATGACCACGGCGCCGGCCACCCCGCCATAGCGCAAGCCGATGCCGCCCACCAGCACCATGATCAGCAGGTTGGCCGACTGGGTCCAGTGCATCAGGCTGGGCGAGATGAAGAGGTTGTGGTTGGCCAGCAGCGCGCCGGCCAGGCCGGCCACCGCGCCGCTCAGCGTGAAGGCCATCAGCTTGATGCGATAGACCGGATAGCCCATGGATTCCATGCGCGATTCGTTTTCGCGTATGCCTTGCAGGGCGGTGCCAAAGCGCGAGGCCACCACACGGCTGAATACCCACATGATCAGCGCGAACAGCGCCAGTACCAGGTAGTAGAAGCTGACGTCATGCGCCAGGTCGATGCCAGGCAGGGTGGAATAGCCCGGCAGATTCAGCCCGTCCTCGCCGCCATACTGGCGCAGCGAGATAAAGATATAGAACAGCATCTGCGCGAAGGCCAGCGTGATCATGATGAAGTACACGCCGCGGGTGCGCAGCGAAATCGCCCCGGTGATGCAGGCCAGCACCGCCGCCAGCAGCATGGCCGCCGGCCAGACGATCAACGCGGAAGTGACGCCCGACATGGCCAGGATGCCGACCGCGTAGGCGCCCGCGCCGAAGAAAGCCGCATGCCCCAGCGCCACCATGCCGCCATAGCCCAGGATCAGGTTCAAGCTGGTCGCAGCCAGCGCGTAGATCAGCACGCGCCGCACGAAGGAAATATAGAAGTCCAGGCCCAGCGCCGGCGCCACCAGGGGGAAGACGGCCAGCGCGGCCAGCAGGACCACGGTCCAGATGATGGATTTCATGCTCAACCCCGCGCCGGAAACAAGCCGGAGGGCCGGAACACCAGCACTGCCGCCATCAATACGTAAATGGCGATGGCGGCCAGCGTCGGTCCGACACTGGAAGCCACGGCCGGGGAAAAGACCTGGCGCAGCAGCATGGGCAGGAAGGCCCGCCCCGCCGTGTCCACCATGCCCACCAGCAGTGCGCCGACAAAGGCGCCGCGGATCGAGCCGATGCCGCCGATGACGATGCACACCAGCACCAGGATCAGGATTTCCTCGCCCATGCCCACCTGCACCGAGGTGATCGGACCGAGCAGGGCGCCGGCCACGGCGGCCAGCATGGCGCCCAGCACGAACACGCCCAGGAACAGCAGCGGCACGCGCACGCCCATCAGGGTCGCCATCTGGCGGTTGGACGCGCCCGCCCGCACCAGCACGCCGGCGCGGGTGCGCGTCACGAACCAATACAGGCCCGCGGCGGCGGCCACGCCGAACACGATGATCATGAGGCGATAGGCGGGATACAGCAGATCCGGCAGCAGCCGGACCGGGCCGGACAGCGCGGCCGGCATGTTCAGCATGACGGGCGCCGGACCCCAAATCATCTTGACCAGATCGTTGGCGATGAGAATGACGGCGTAGGTGCCCAGCACCTGGGCCAGGTGATCCCGCAGCGCAAGGCGGCGGATCAGCGTGAGTTCCAGCACCACGCCGACGATGCCGGTGGCGACGGCCGCCACCAGGACGGCGGCGGTGAATGAACCTGTGCGCTGCATGGTCTCGGCGGCGACATAGGCGCCGGCCATGTAGAGCGAGCCGTGAGCCAGATTCATGATGTCCATGATGCCGAACACCAGGGTCAGCCCGGCCGCGATCAAAAACAACATCAACCCAAACTGCAGACCGTTCAGCAATTGCTCGACGATCAGCGTAAACGTCATGAAAACTTCCCCCTGCCGCGAAGTGCCGATGGCCTGGTTCGCGGCCTAATCAATAGAGCCATCTGATTGCGCATCGCGTCCGCGCACCAGGCACGACGCATGCTGCGGTGCCACCCGATCCAGATGCCGCGGATCCGGCTCCGCCGGTCCGCAGGCATGCCCCCTTGAGGGGGAAGCGCGCAGCGCTTCGGGGGTGGGTCTTTCCCTCTACAGCTTGCACTCGCCGACGTAGACGTCCTGGTACTTGTCGAACACCTTGCCCACCAGCTTGTTGGTGATGCGGCCGCTGCCGTCCTTGTCGACGACGCGCAGGTAGTAGGACTGGATGGGATAGTGGTTCTTGCCGTAGGTGAAGCTGCCGCGCACCGAGGGGTAGTCGGCCTTTTCCAGTGCGCGCACGATGGCTTCGCGGTCGGAGACCTTGCCGCCGGCCTGCTTGACGGCGGCGTCCATGGCCATGATCACGTCATAAGCCTGGGCGGCGTACACCGAGGGATAGCGGCCGTTGTATTCCTTGCGGAAGGCTTCGACGAAGGTCTTGTTCTGCGGCACGTCCAGGTCATGCGCCCACTGCGCCGTGTTGTACATGCCCAGCATGGGTTCGCCCACGGCCTGGATCACGTCCTCGTCGGCCGAGAAGCCCGGGCCGATCAGCTTGACGCTCTGCGCCAGGCCGGTCGAGACGAACTGCTTGACGAAGTTGATGCCCATGCCGCCCGGCAGGAAGATATAGACGGCATCCGGCTTGGCGGCGCGGATCTGCGCCAGCTCGGCGGCGTAGTCGATCTGGCCGAGCTTGGTGTAGACCTCGTCGCCCGGGGCGGTCTTGTAGCCGCGCTTGAAGCCGTTCAAGGCGTCCTTGCCGGCCGGATAGTCCGGGGCCATGATGAACATCTTCTTGAAGCCGCGATCCGCCGCGACCTTGCCGGCCGCTTCGTGGAAGGCGTCGTTCTGGTAGGACGTGCCGAACCAGTACGCATTGCACTGCGCGCCGGCGAACTGGCTGGGGCCGGGGTTGTTCGACAGGTACGGCACCTTGGCCGCGAACAGCGCGGGGCCGACGGCCAGCGCCACGTTCGAGCCGATGGGGCCGGTGAAGAAATCGACCTTGTCGCGCTGGATGTAGCGCGTCACTAGTTGGCGGGCCTGGTCGGGGTTGCCGCCCATGTCGGTCTGCACGAATTCGGCGGGCTGTCCGCCCAGCTTGCTGCCCAGTTGCTTGATGGCCAGGTTGAAGCCGTCGCGGGCTTCGGCGCCCAGCGCCGAGAACGGGCCGGAGATGTCGTTGGCGATGCCGACCTTGATGGTGTCGGCGCTGGCCAGTGCCGGCACCAGGGCGGCGGCGGCCAGAAGGGAAGTGATCAAACGCATGGTGGTGTGCTCCGTGCGCGAGCCCGCGCAGAGGGTGTTCTTTTTTGGAATCGCGATT
Source organism: Achromobacter sp. D7-1 (assembly GCF_059760445.1). Classification (NCBI taxonomy): domain Bacteria; kingdom Pseudomonadati; phylum Pseudomonadota; class Betaproteobacteria; order Burkholderiales; family Alcaligenaceae; genus Achromobacter; species Achromobacter sp. D7-1. The sequence goes on from NZ_JCBAMT010000017.1 coordinate 13,147, forward strand.
CGAAAGACTTCTTGCTGCACAGCCAAGGCTGGCGTGCTTCATAGTTTAGGTTTAAAGTATTCGGCAAAACAAGTCTAGGGTTTTTACCAAAGGGTTTTTACTAATAAGCTACCGCCATGGCTACCCTCCACCAAAACTATCAAAGCGCAGCGCCAGCTACCCGGCACGACGTTCGCGCGACAGTACCCGACATCCCGCCGATACTCAAGAAGCGCGCCGCCGGCAAGGCCACGGCCTGCCCGACGATCCTCGTTCAACAGCATCTGGCGCCCGCCCCTCATTCCCGGTAATTTCCATAGCCATGACCGATACCCCCGACCTGGAATCGCGCGCCGCGCCCGACGACCACCATGCGTTGCGCCTGTGGCTGCGCATGCTGACCTGCGCCAATCTCGTCGAAAGCGAGATCCGCAGCCGCCTGCGCACTGAATTCGACACCACGCTGCCGCGCTTCGACCTGATGGCGCAATTGCAGCGCGCGCCCAAGGGCATGAAGATGGGCGAACTGTCGCGTCACATGATGGTCACCAACGGCAATATCACCGGCATCACCGACCAACTCGAAAAGGAAGGCCTGGTGGTGCGCACCAAGGTCGAGTCCGACCGCCGCAGTTCGCTCATCAAGCTCACGCCGCTGGGCAAGAAAAGCTTCGCCCGCATGGCCCGCGCCCACGAATCCTGGGTCAAGTCCATGTTCGGCGACCTGCCCGAAGGCACGCGCAACGCGCTGTTCCAGGCCTTGGGCGAACTCAAGCTGCAAGTGGTGGCGACCCGCTCGGAATCGGCCAAGAACTGAAGGCCCGTGCGCGCCGATGTCCGCTTGCGGATTGGCGCATAATTGCCGCCATGATTCCGGTTTCTCTTCCTGGCGGTAATTTCTACGTGCTGATGGCAGCGTCGCTGGCCTGCCTCGCCACGCTGCTGACCTGGCTGGCCGTACTGGCCACCACTTCCAGCGCCCGGGCATGGCTGGGCGGCCACCGGCGCGGCGGCGCCATCGTGATGGCCTTACTCGCCATCATCGGCGCCATTTTTCCCTATCAGCAGTTCAGCCTGTGGTTCTCGGCCAGGCAAAGCGCCCAGTCCGACGCCGAACGCAAGACCGTGCTGGCGCAGCCGACCCAGTTGGCTGGACTGGAGATGCCGGCCGGCACCGTGCTCAGCTTGGCCAAGCCGGGCGATCTGACTTCGTTCGACCTCGCCGTCTTCCCGGAAGCCCACCCAGCCTCCATCCAGGGCGTCGCGGCTACGCGCCTGTTCCGCTATCCAGCCAGCAGCAAGCAGGCCGAGACCCTGTCGGTGGAGATCGCGCGCGACCAGGCGCAGGACGGCTGGCTGTGCGCGCACGGACACCGCCTCGAATTCGTGTTGCGCGAAGGCCGCCCGAGCTTCGCCAGCTGCCATCTGGCCATCGGCAACACCCTGAACCAGCAGCCCGTGCCGCCCGGCGCCTGGCTAAAGGTCGTCAACGGCGCCCCCGCCGCCGACGCGCCGCGCTGGCTGCTGCGCACCGAAGGCAGCGACGCGCTGGAGGTGGCCCGCATGCCCTTGCTGAAGGTGGACATGCAGCTGGACAGCCAGCGCCGCATGCTGGATTTCGAAGGCCTGTTGGCCCGCGAAACCGTGCTGGGCGACATGACCTACCAGCCCGGCACCCGAGTGCTCGCCGCCAACCTCCGCCTGCCGGGCGCCCAGCCGGGCGATCTGCTGTTTTCGCCGTCGCGCGGGCGTTCGGCGCGCCGCGCCGGCGGCGAGGACGTGCCGGCGGGCAAGTCGGTGCTGCAGGCCCCGGACGGCGCCGTGCGCAGCGTGCTGAGCAACCGCGAGGCCGGCGTGCTGGACGTAGCCGCCATGCGGATCGGCCCCTGACCGGACGCTGTCCCATTCCGGTGGGATAATACGAAGCTTTCCCCCGCGCGCCGCCTCGCCTGGCGGCGATTCCGTCCTGCTCATACATGAGACGAAGTCATGGCCGTTAATCTGCAGATCCCCTCCGAGTCCGAAATTTTTCCTGTTGCCGGCGTTGAAATCGGCGTTACCGAGGCCGGCATCCGCAAAGCCAACCGACGCGACCTGACCGTATTCCGCTTCGCGCCGGGCACCAGCGTGGCCGGCGTGTTCACGCGCAACCGTTTCTGCGCCGCGCCGGTACAAGTCTGCCAGGCGCATCTTGCCGCCGGCGGCCCGATCAGCGCCCTGGTCATCAACACCGGCAACGCCAACGCCGGCACCGGCGAGGAAGGCCTGCAGAAGGCCAAGGACACCTGCGCCGCGCTGGGCAAGCTGCTGGGCGTGCCCGCCGCCGAAATCCTGCCCTTCTCCACCGGCGTCATCCTCGAACCGCTGCCGCTGGACCGCCTGGTGGCAGGCCTGCCCGCCGCCATCGCCGACCTGGGCGCCGACCACTGGTTCAGCGCCGCCCACGGCATCATGACGACCGACACCCTGCCGAAGATCGCTTCGGCCAAGGTGCAGATCGGCGGCAAGACCGTCACCTTCACCGGCATCAGCAAGGGCGCCGGCATGATCCGGCCCAACATGGCCACCATGCTGAGCTTCCTGGCGACCGACGCCGGCATCGCCCAGCCGCTGCTGGCCAAGCTGGCCGGCGAAATCGCCGACGCCTCGTTCAACCGCATCACGGTCGACGGCGACACCTCCACCAACGACTCCTTCATCATTGCCGCCACCGGCAAGTCGGGCGTCGAAGTGAATGCCGAATCCGATCCGGCCTACGCCGCCGTGCGCGAAGCCCTGACGGCCGCGGCGCTGGAACTGGCCACCAAGATCGTGCGCGACGCCGAAGGCGCGACCAAGTTCATGACCATCCGCGTGGAAGAAGCCGGCAATACCGAGGAAGCGCTGAAGGTGGCGTACGCCGTGGCCCACTCGCCGCTGGTCAAGACCGCCTTCTTCGCTTCGGACCCCAACCTGGGCCGCATCCTGGCCGCGGTGGGCTACGCCGGCATCGACGACCTGGACGTCTCCAATATCCGCCTGTGGCTGGACGAGGTGCTGGTGGCCAAGGACGGCGGCCGCAACCCCGCCTACCAGGAAGCCGATGGCCAGCGCGTGATGAAGCAGGCCGAGATCCAGGTGCGCATCGCACTGGGCCGCGGCCAGGTCAGCGACACGGTCTACACCTGCGACTTCTCGCACGAGTACGTGTCCATCAACGCCGACTACCGCTCCTGATCCGCAACTTCCTGGACTGCAGACGTGACCGCAACCGAGTTCTCTACCCTTATCCAGCGCGCCGAGCGCGTGCTGGCGCAGCTGGAAGCCTGGCTTCCGCCCGCAACGCCCGAGATCGACTGGACCGCCCACGCCTACCGCTGGCGCAAGCGCGGCGCCCGCGGCTGGCTGGACGCCGTGCGCCACGTAGCGCGCATCGACATGGCGGACCTGCAGCATATCGAGCGCCAGAAGGGCATCATCGACCGCAACACGCTGCAGTTCCTCGAGAAGAAGCCCGCCAACAACGTGCTCATGACCGGCGCCCGCGGCACCGGCAAGAGCTCGCTGGTCAAGGCCATGCTGGCCGCCTACGGCGATCGCGGGCTGCGCCTGATCGAAGTGGACAAGTCGGATCTGGGCGATCTGGCCGACATCGTCGAACTGGTCGCCGCCCGCCCCGAACGCTTCATCGTGTTCTGCGACGACCTGTCGTTCGAGGAAGGCGAAGCCGGCTACAAGGCGCTGAAGTCGGTGCTGGACGGTTCGGTGTCGGCCTCGGGCGACAACGTGCTGATCTACGCCACCTCCAACCGGCGCCACCTGATGCCGGAATACATGAGCGAGAACCTGGCGGCCAAGCACCAGCCCGACGGCGAGATCCACCCCGGCGAAACGGTCGAGGAAAAGATCTCGCTGTCCGAGCGCTTCGGCCTGTGGCTGTCGTTCTACCCCTTCAAGCAGGACGACTACCTGGACATCGTCTACCACTGGCTGCGCGAGCTGGGCTGCCCGGAAGCGCAGATCGAACCCTCGCGCACCGAGGCGCTGCAATGGACCATCGAGCGCGGCTCGCGTTCGGGCCGTGTGGCGTATCAATTTGCGCGCGACTGGGCGGCCCGTCATGTCTGAAAAGATCGTCGACGTCGCTGCCGGCCTGATCCTGCGTCCGGACGGCATGTTGCTGCTGGGGCAGCGCCCCGAAGGCAAGCCCTGGGCCGGCTGGTGGGAGCTGCCCGGCGGCAAGCTGGAACCGGGCGAAACCGTGCTGGAAGCGCTGGCGCGCGAACTGCAGGAAGAGATCGGCATCCGCGTCACGCAGTCGCGGCCCTGGGTCACCTATGTGCACGCCTATCCCCACACCACGGTGCGCCTGGCGTTCTGCCACGTCACCGGCTGGGAAGGCGAACCGCGCAGCCTGGAAAACCAGCGCCTGGAATGGGTCAACCCTGCGCAAGCGGCATCGGTGGGCGATTTGTTGCCTGCCACCCTGCCCCCGCTGCGTTGGTTGCAGCTGCCCACTTCCTACGGCATCAGTTCCGTGGGTTCGCGGGCCGGCGTGGCCGCTTTCCTGGGCCGGCTGGAAGCAGCGCTGGCGCGCGGCGTGAAGCTGGTGCAGTTGCGCGAACCGCAATGGCCGGACGGCGTGGCCTCTCCTTCGCTGCATGAAGTGCTGCAACAGGTGCAAAAGCGCTGCCGCGCCGCAGGCGCCCGGGTGTTGGTCAACAGCGTCCATCCCGCGGCCTGGTGGCGCGAAGCCGACGGCGTGCATCTGCGCGCGGCCGATGCCGCCAAGCTCACGGCGCGCCCTGAACTCCCCGCAGGTGCGCTGGTCGGCGTATCCGCGCACGACAACGACCAGGTCGTCCACGCACGCGAACTTGGCGCCGACTTCGCGGTGCTGGGTCCGGTGCTGGACACGCCCAGCCACCCCGGCGCGCCGACGCTGGGATGGGAAGGTTTCGTGGCAGGCAACCGGGACGCCGGCATCCCGGTATTCGCGCTGGGCGGCCAGTCCACCCAGACCGTGTCGCAGGCGCTGCGCCATGGCGCGCACGGCATTGCCGGGATACGCGGACTGATCTGAGCCGCGCGGCGGCTTTGCCGAAAGCCGCCGCCTGCCTGCTCGACGGGCGCATCCAACGGCTCATGGCTGGGGCTGCCTCCAGCCCCGCCCTCACCGATTGACGCTAATCCACGATTCCTTGCGGTGCGCTGGCATGCGCCCTGCGCCGCGACAGGCTTTCCCAGGCCGCCACCAGAATCATGATCAAGGTGGTCAAACCGCCCACCATGAGGTTGTCGGTCACAAAGGCCACGGGCGCCAGCACCGCCAGCAACACCAACCCCACGACATGCGACAGCGGGAAACGGCCGTAGACCACCGTCTTGTAGATGCCGTTGCCCGCCAGGTATAGCGCCGGGCCGCCGATCAGCGCGGCAGCCGCCGGCATGGCAATGCGTCCGTCCGGATGCAATATGACCAACTCGTTGGCCACGGCGGACACGATCACGCCGGCGATCAGGATGACATGCACATAATGGAACCAGGCGCCGATGCGGCCTGGATCGTCGCTATGCACGATGGCCTCGCTGCCGTCGCGGCTGCTGGTGTCGAAATACACCCACCACATGGCGGCCGTACCCAGGAAGGCCGCCAGCAGCGCGATCAGCGCGGGCGCGTTCCAGCGCTCCAGGTCGGCCAGCGTGGCGCCGCTGATGAGCAGGGTTTCGCCCAGCGCGACGATGACGAACAGTTGGCAGCGCTCCGCCAGGTGGCCTCCCTCGATCGTCCATTCGCTGGTCGCGGAACGCCCCAGGCCGGGAAAGCGAAAGCCGATCATGGGCGACAGATACTCGCAGGCCACCGCCAGCGCCCACAACGCCAGCCGGGTGCCGTCCTGAGACAGTCCGCCGGCGATCCACAAGACCGCCGATACGCACAGCCAGGCCAGCATGCGGCGGAAGTTGGGCGCCAGCGGATGCGCGGGTCCCAGGTGCAGCACGATGAACAGCGTGCGGCCCACCTGGATCAGCACGTAGCTGACCGCGAACACCAGTCCGGTGGCCCCGAAAGCGCCCGGCAAGGCCGCGCCAGAGACCAGCCCGGCCAGCATCACGGCGAACAGCATGACGCGCATCGGCACCGCGTCGGGGTCGAACCAGTTGGTGACCCAGCAGGTGTACTGCCAGCCCAGCCAGACGGCGAACCACAGCACCAAGGCATGGAGCGCGCCCATCAAGGTCAGATCGTGCAGCAGGCTGTGGGATATTTGGGTGACCGCGAAAACGTACACCAGGTCGAAGAACAGCTCGACGTAGGTGACGCGAGCTTCGTGCCCGTCGCGGCGACGCAGCAGGTTGGCGCTTGCGAAGAAGGTCATGGCATAGGCTGGCTGGTGATGGTGGCGCAGCCAGATTAGCGCAAGGCAGGCCGTGCCGAACCGTCAAATAATGCAAAGCCGAGCGGGCGTGGCGGCGACGCCACGCGCCTGGTTCTGCCGGGCCTGGAGACCGACCTCACGGGCAGGGACCCAAGCGCATGCCGCGCACGGCGGGTTGCGCCCTGCGGTAAGCCGTCATAGGCAGACTTCACATGGCGCGCTATAAAAGATCCGCCACGCAAGTACCAAGGAGCGTTCCATGAAACCAGCATTTGCCTACAAAACACGCCATAGCCGCGCCGCCAGCCTAGGAAGCAGCACTGCCCGGCCAGCCAGCCGGGCTCCGGGGTATGGCCTCACCATCGACGAACGACAAGTCCCGACGCCAGCCGACAAATCGTGGGACGCCTGGTTCGCCGCCGAGCCAGCTACGGCCGACTTTCTCAACGACCGCGGACAGCCCGTGGAATCGGTCCGATACCGCACCGAACCTCGCCGTCAGTCAATCTTGTAATCCATCCACGACGCAACCATCTCCCGCAGGCCCCCGCCGTCATCGAAGGCTTCGCGTCCGCCCTCGGCCTTGTTGCGGCCCAGTTCCAGGATGTACATATAGTCGGACACCTCCGCGCAGCGGCGCACGTTCTGGTCCACCAGCACCACCGTCATGCCTTCATCGGCAAAGCCGCGGATCAGGGTGTAGATCTCCTTGGAGATCTTGGGCGCGAGCATGGCGGTGGGCTCGTCCAGCAGGATGACGGAGGGCTCGATCAGCAAGGCCCGGCCGAACTCCACGAAGCGCTGCTGTCCGCCGCTCATACTGGAGACAGGATCGTCGCGCTTCTGCGCCAGGATCGGAAAGCGGTCATAGACCGAGTCAATGCGCTGGCGCACGCGCGCCTTGTCCTTGCGGAACGGCCAGCAGCCCAGCAGCAGGTTGTCGTGCACCGACAGTTCACCGAACAGGCTGCGGTGCTGCGGCACGAAGGCCACGCCGTGGCCCGCGCGTTCGTGCGAGGGCTGCGCGCTGATGTCCGCGCCGCGCAGGGTGATGCGGCCGGTGCGCGGCGGCAGGAAACCGAACATGGTCTTCAGCACCGTGGACTTGCCGGCGCCGTTGGGACCGATGACGCCGGTCACCTTGCCCGCGCGCGCCTGGATGTTGACGTGGTTAAGGATGGTGATGTCGCCGTGGTAGGCCACGGTCACGTCTTCCAGCGCGAGTATCGACGTGCTCATGTCAGGCTCCCAGATAGGCTTCGACCACGCGGGGGTCGGCGCGCACTTGCTCGGCGTTGCCCTGGCTCAGGATGGCGCCTTCGTTCATGACGATGATGTGGTGGGACAGCTGGTAGATCGAGGTCAGGTCGTGCGACACCAGCACCACCGAGCAATCGTGCTCGCCAGGCAGTTCGCGGATGACCGAGATCAGCAGTTGCGCCAGCGCCGGATTGACGCCGGCGAAAGGTTCGTCCAGCAGCACCACCTTGGGGCGCGCCACCATGATGCGCGCCAGCTCCACCAGCTTCTGCTGTCCGCCGGACAGCTCTTCTGCATAGTTGTGGCGCAGCCGGTGCAACTCGACCTTGTGCAGCCAGTATTCGGATTGCGCATAGCGTTCGTCGGCGCTGCGGCCGGTCTGCTGCTGCGCCACTTCCAGGTTGTCCAGCAGGGTCAGCTGGCGGAAGATGCGCGGCACCTGGAAAGTACGTCCCACACCAAGGCGGGCGACCTCGTGGATCTGCTTGCCGGCGATGTTCTGGCCGTCGAGCTCGATACGACCTTCGTCCGGGGTGTAGATGCCGTTGATGCAATTGAGCATGGTGGTCTTGCCCGACCCGTTCATGCCGATGATGCCCAGGATGGAACCCCGCGGCACGTCCACGTCCACGCCCTGCAAGGCCACCAGCCCGCCGAAGCGCTTCTTGAGATTGCTGACTTTCAACATGTGTCAGGCTCCTGTTAGCGCAACGCCTGGCGGCCGAAGAGTCCGCTGGGCCGGATGAAGATGGTGGCGACCATGAGCGCAAATCCGCAGATCGTGGCAATGGAAGGATTGAAGAACACCACCGACACCTGTTCCGTGACGCCGAACAGCAGCGCCCCGACCAGCGCCCCCACCGGATGGCCCAGGCCGCCCAGTACGATGACGATGAAGCCGATCAAGGTGTAGTCGTTGCCCATGAACGGCGAGAAAGCGGGAAACACCATCGCCACCAGTACGCCGCTGGCGGCGGCCAGGCCTATGCCCAGCCCGAAGGCCACGGCCGACAGGCGTTCGGCGTTGATGCCAACGATGCGCACGGCGTCGCGGTTCATGATGATGGCGCGCAGCGCCTTGCCCAGCTGGCTGCGGTACAGGAACACCGTCAGCGCGCCGATGATGGCCAGGGCGATGACCAGCGCCAGCAAACGCACGGTGGGGATCAGCACCGGCCCGAACTTCAGGAACACGGGTTCGATCTCATAGGGCAGCGAGCGCGCATCCGCGTCGAACACCAGCAGCATGATGGCGCCCAGCATGATGGACACGCCGAACATCAGCAGCAGCGAGCTGATCTCGGGATCGTCCGCCTTGGACAGGCGCGGGATCAGCACGAAGTACAGCAGGTAGCCCGCCAGGAAGAACGCGGCGAAGGCCAACGGCAGCGCCACCAGCGGGTTGATGCCGGCGTACTCCATCAGATAGAAGGCGAAGTAGGCGCCCAGCACCAGAAATTCGCCGTGCGCGAAGTTGACCACGCGCAGCACGCCGAAGATCACGTTCAGCCCCACGCCGATCAGGCCGTAGATGGCGCCCAGGATCAGGCCGTTGATCAGCCCTTGGATAATCAGTCCGGTCATGGCGGTTCCTCAGGCGATGTAGCGGCGCAGTTGCGGCTTGCGTTTGATCAGGCTGCCGACGATGCCGCGCGGCAGGAACAGCATCAGCAGCACGATGATCAGGCCCAGCAGCAGCAGGTTCACCACCGGGAATTTCTGCCAGATCACGTGGTCGATGCCCAAGAGCGCCAGGGTGCCGACGACCGGCCCGAGGATGGTGCCGAAACCGCCCGCCATGGCGTAGATGATGCTCTTGGCGGTGATCAGCACATGGAAGGCGTATTCCGGATCCACCACGTTGGTGTACCAGGCCTCGATACCGCCAGCCAGCGCCGGGAACAGCGCGGCCAGCAGCCAGGCCTTGAGCCGGGTATTGGGCACGTGGATGCCGACGCAGGCGGCGGCGCCGTCGTCGTCGCGGATGGCCTTGAGCGCGCGGCCCAGGCTGGACACCGACAGCCAGGTGACGGTGGCCAGGGTGGCGCCCATCACCGCCAGCATGGCGTAGTAGCTGTGCGTGGGGTTGTTGGCGTTGGACAGGATGATGCCCATGCTGCCGCCGGTGAAGGACTGCGGCAGGTTGGAGATGATGAGCTTGACGATGGTGGCCAGCGCCAGGCTCACAATGCCGAAGTACACCCCGCGCAGGCGCAGCGTGGGTGCCAGCAGCAGCGCGATCGCCACGCCCACGCCGCCCGCCGCCAGCAGCGACGGCAGGATGGGCCAGCCCAGGATCTTGTAGCAGATGCCGGTGGCGTAGGAGCCCACGCCGTAGAACACCACGTAGCCGAACGGCAGATAGCCGGTGAAGCCGACGCAGATGTTCATGGCGCTGGCCATGGTGATCCACAGCATCAGATAGAACGCGAACGAGATGTTCGACGTCGCCATCGGGATCAGGGCCAGGCCCGCGGCCAGGCCGGCAAAGACGATGATGGCGATGCGGGTGCGCAACCGCACTGCGCGCTGATCCTGCGCGCGATGCGAGGCGGCGCCCGCCGCCAGGACGGGACTGCTGCTCATATGTCTTCCTCCGGGCCGTTTCCGGGTTGGACGGCCGCTTTATTTGGAGGCGATTATGACCAGTTCAAACCATAACTGCAAGTTAAGGACTAACCCTTATTTTCGGCTGGAAAGGCCTCGGCAAGCACGCCGCGCAGCTCTTTGATGAACTCCAGCGCTATGGCAGAGGGCTCGCGGTTGCTGGCATAGACAGCCGAGATATTCAGCGGAATACGCTCGGCCAGCGGCACGATGACCACATCCGGCATGGTGTTCTGCATGACCGTGAATTCGTCGACGATGGCAATGCCGACCCCGGCATTCACCAAGGCACAGGCCAGTTGGCTCCAGGGCACGTCGGCGCACATGCGGCACGGCAGGCCCGCCTGCTCGAAGGCGCCCAGCACCAGCATGCCAAATGGCATACGGGTGCCCACCACGATGTGCGGATGGGGCGACAGGTCGGCCAGGCTTACCTCGGCGCGGCCCGCCAGCGGATGCGCCTTGGGGATGGCGGCCACCATGCGTCCCACATGCAGAGGCTGGGACGTGAGGAAGGGATGATCGGCTTGCATCACCACCAGCCCCAGCTCGGCCTCGCCCTGCAGCACATCGGTGATCAGCGTGGGCAGCGCCGTCGTATTCAGCCGCAGCAGCAATTCGGGATGGCGCTGCTGGAAGCGTGCCACGGCGCGCGGCACCAGGAACTGGGCCAGGCTGGGGATGGACGCCAGCCGGAGCACCCCCGTGCCATGCTCCGCCAGCGCATCGGCCAAGTCGTTGACGCGCTGCATCATGCGCTGCGTTTTCTCGATTTCCTCAAACAGGCTCTGCACTTGCGAGGTCGGCCGGAGCTTGCCGCGGACCCGCTCAAAGAGCGTCACCCCCATGGCCTTCTCGGTATGCGCCAGCATCCGGCTGACCGCCGGCTGCGAAATATTCAGCAGCCGGGCGGCGCCGCTGATGGATCCGGCCATGACGATGGCCCACAACATTTCGGTCTGTCGGTAATTCAATTTATTCAAGGCGTGCGCTCCATGCCTATTTGTTATACGCTATCTCGCGTGTTGAGCAAACATTGCCCAGCACCAGGCCTCTGTCCGATGGTCCGCCACGGAATGCGGGGCCGTATACCAAAAACGATAGGAGACCTCCCATGCACGCTAAACCCTGGCTGTCCCGCTTACCGGCGCTGGCTCTCGCCGTCGCCGCCCTGACCCCTGCCCTGGGCGCCGCCCAGACCTCGGACAAGATCCGCGTCGGCATGACGGTGTCGTCCACCGGCAGTTTCGCGCTGGCCTCGCAATCGGGCGTGCGCGGCGTCGAACTGTGGGTCGACGACGTCAACCGCCGCGGCGGCATCGAAGTCAAAGGCAAGAAGTACCCGGTCGAACTGGTCAAACTGGACGACCGCAGCGACAAGCAGATGGTGACGCGCGTTTACGAACGCCTGATTGTCGATGAAAAAGTGGATCTGGTGTTCGCGCCCTTCGGCTCCACGCTGACCGCCGCGGCCGCCACCGTCACCGAGCGCCTGGGCAACTACATGATGGTCTGGTCCGCCGCCAGCGACGATCTGTACAAGCAGGGTTTCAAGAACATGGTGTCGGGCACGCAAATGCCGGTGTCGGCCATGCTGCGCGCCAACATGGAACTGGCCGCCAACCAGGGCGTGAAGAAGGTCGCCATCCTGTATTCGGACGAACCGTTCCCGGCCGGCCTGGCCGAAGGCGGCAAGGAGCAGGCCGCCAAGAACGGCATGCAGGTCGTGCTGTTCGAGAAGTACCCCAAGGGCCAGAAGGACTTCAGCACCATCCTGCAGAAAGCCCGCGCGGCCGGCGCCGAGGCGCTGGTGCCGACCTCGTACGAGGGCGACCTGATCAGCATGACGCGCCAGATGAAGCAGCTGGACATCAACTTCCCGTACGTCTTCATGGTGTATGCGTCGACCCCGCAATTCCAGGCCATCGGCGCGGATTCCAACTACATCTACAGCCACACCAACTACCACCCCGCGATCAACTGGAAGGTCAACGCCGGCATGACGCGCGAGCAGTTCGCCGCCGCCTATGACCAGCGCTTCCCCAAGGCCGAGTTCCCGCCCGATTTCCAGACCGCGCTGGCCTATGGCGCGGGCGCGCTGACCGAGGAAATCGTCAAGCAGGCCGGCAACACCGACGCGGCCGCGCTGAAGAAGGCCTCGCTGGACCTGTCGGGCAAGCTCACCGTCATGGCCGGCCCCTACGCCATCGACGAAACGGGCAAGCAGCTCTTGATGCCCTTCCCCGTGGTGCAGTTGCTGCCGGGCAAGGGCATGGTGCCTGTGTGGCCTGCCGACGTCGCCACGCAGAAGCCGGTTTACCCCGCCCCCGACTGGAACAAGCGCTGAGCGCGCAAGCAGGAAGACGGCGCGCGGCTGCCGCGCGCCGGTCTGACATCACCCGAGGAAAACATGTCTGACATTGCATTTGCCACGCTCAGCGAACTTGCGCAGGGCCTGGCCGAAGGCCGCTACAGCTCGGTGGAGCTGGCGCGGCACTACCTGGACCGCATCGACCGCGCCAATCCGGCGCTGGGCGCCTACGTCAGCGTCGACCGCGAGGGCGCGCTGCGCCTGGCCGAAGCCGCCGACGCGCGCCGCCGCGCCGGCTATGGCCTGCTCGGTCCGCTGGACGGCCTGCCCGTGGCCGTCAAGGACCTGTGCGACATCCAGGGCCAGGTCACCACGGCCGGTTCGCAAGCCTGGCGCGAGCGCCGCAGCACAGTCACCGCCACGCCCGTGACCCGCCTGGTCGACGCCGGCATGGTGGTGCTGGGCAAGACGCATATGGTGGAATTCGCCTTCGGCGGCTGGGGCACCAACCCCGTCATGGGCACCCCGCGCAATCCCTGGGACCTGGTGCGCGCCCGCATTCCCGGCGGCTCCTCCAGCGGCTCGGGCGTGGCGGTGGCCGCGGGCCTCGCGCCCGCCGCGCTAGGCTCGGACACCGGCGGCTCGGTGCGGATTCCCGCCGCGCTCAACGGCATCACCGGACTGAAAACAACGCGCGGACTCATCAGCCTGTACGGCTCGGTGGCCCTGTCCCACACCCTGGATTCGATCGGCCCGCTGACCCGCGACACACGCGATTCGCTGCTGCTGACCGCGGCCATGTCCGGCCCCGATCCGCGCGATCCGGTGACGCGAGGCGTGCCCGCTTACCGCTACCGTGATCCGCGCGCGGGCGCAAAGCCGCTAGCCGGCACGCGCATCGCCGTCATGCCGCAGGCACAGTACCCCATCGCCATCGATGCGGCGGTACAGAACGCGCTGGACGATACGCGGCGCGCGCTGGCGGACCTGGGCGCGGAATGCGTGGAAGCGCCCTTCCCCTTCGATTTCCACGACATGATGCTGCGCAACGGCCTCATCATCGCGGCCGAAGCCTACGCCCAGCATCGCGACTACATCGAGGACGACAGCCTGCCTCTGGGCCGCTACGTGCGCGCCCGCATCCTGGGCGGCAAGCAGACCAGCGCCGCCGACTACGTGTTGGCGCTGCAAGCCCATGCCCGCGCCTGCGAGGCCTGGCAGGACTGGATGCGCGACTATGACGCGGTCCTGGCGCCCTGCCTGCCGTTTGCCGCCTGCCCGCTGGAAGACGTGGACGAGGCCGCCACGCCGCTGGCGGCATTCACCCGCCCCGGCAATTACGTCAACGCCTCGGGCCTGGCCCTGCCCGCCGGATTCTCGGCGGACGGCATGCCCATCGGCGTGCAGTTGCTGGGCAAGCCCAACGGCGAAGACGCGCTGGGCCGCATCGGCATGGCATTCCAGGCGGCGACGGACTGGCACCTGAGGCGTCCGGACCTGTCTGCGATCCAGTTGTAGACCGACGGTTGTAGACCGACGGCTGTAACCCCCGCGCCCGCAGTGCTGGCGCCAGCAAGGCCGGCCCGTCAGCGCGACGGCCGGCTTTTTTTTCGTTCAACCCAGGCCGCAAGCCGGCCGCAGCAGCGCCTCCAGCCAGTCCGCGAACACCTGCACCCGCCGCGATGGAGACCGCCGCTGCGGATAGAGCAGCGTCATCGGCATGGGCGCGGGGCGGTGGTCCGGCATGACTTCGACCAGCTCGCCCGCGGCGATCTGCGGCTGCACGTCATAGGCCGGAATCTGGATCAGGCCCAGGCCCGCGACGCAGCTGGCAATGTACGCTTCGGCGCTGTTGACCGTGACCCGGCCGCGTAGCGGCACGGTCCGGGACACGCCGCCATCCAGCCATTCCCAGGGCGCCAGCCGGCCAGTGGACGGCGAAGCGTAGTTCACGCAGGCATGCCCCGCCGCCAGGTCGTCCGGCGTCGACGGCACGCCATGGCGCGCCAGGTAGGCCGGGCTGGCGACATTGATCAGGCCCAGCATGCCTATCGGCCGCGCCACCAGGCCAGAGTCCGGCAGCACGCCGACCCGCAATACGCAATCCACCCCTTCTTCGATCAGATTGACTGCGCGATCGGTCACGCCCAGCGTGACGTCGATCTGCGGATAGGCTTCCAGGAAAGCCGGCAGCGCCGGCGCCACGATCAGGCGGCCCACGCGTCCGGGCACATCGACGCGCAGCATGCCGCCGGGACCCACCGACGCGTGACGGAAGAGGTTCTCGGCCTCTTCCATGTCGGCCACCAGGCGCAGGCAGCGTTCATAAAAGGCCGCGCCCTCCTGCGTGGGCGCCACTTGCCGCGTGGTGCGGTTCAACAGCCGCGCGCCCAGCCGTCCCTCCAGTTCCTGCACGGCGGCGGACACGGTGGAACGCGGCAGGCCCAGCGTATCCGCCGCGCGGGAGAAGTTCGCGCACTCGACGACGCGGGCGTAAACCCGGAACAGGTCTATGCGGTCCATGGGGTGGATGGCTCCTGCGAGGCCTGGCCTCACTGTTCGTAATTTCTGGATAGAGATACCAGAAATATCAGTTTTGTGCGGATTTCTTGGAATATATCATCGTCTGCACAAGGGCTCGCATCCGGCAGCCCGAGAGCGGAGAGGACCATGGCAGACCACGGAATCAAAGGCAAAACCGTCATCATCGCGGGCGGCGCGAAAAACCTGGGCGGCTTGATCGCGCGGGACCTGGCGCAACAAGGCGCGCGGGCAGTAGCGGTGCACTACAACAGCGCGGGCACCAAGGCCGACGCGGACGCGACGGTCGCCGCCGTCCAGGCCGCCGGCGCGCAGGCCGTCGCTTTGCAGGCCGACCTGAGCTCGGCCAGCGCAATGGAAAAGCTGTTCGCCGACGCAGTGGCCGCGGTAGGCCGGCCGGACATTGCGATCAATACCGTCGGCAAGGTGCTCAAGAAGCCCTTCACCGAAATCACGGAGGCGGAATACGACGAGATGACCGCGGTGAACTCGAAGTCCGCCTTCTTCTTCCTGAAGGAAGCCGGCCGCCACGTCAACGACAACGGCAAGATCTGCACGCTGGTGACCTCGCTGCTGGGCGCCTACACGCCCTTCTACGCGGCCTATGCCGGCACCAAGGCGCCGGTGGAGCACTACACCCGCGCCGCCTCCAAGGAATTCGGCGCGCGCGGCATTTCGGTGACGGCGGTAGGCCCCGGCCCGATGGACACGCCGTTCTTCTATCCGGCCGAGGGCGCCGACGCCGTGGCGTACCATAAGACCGCGGCCGCCTTGTCGCCGTTCTCGAAAACCGGGCTGACCGATATCGAGGACGTGGTGCCCTTCATCCGCTTCCTGGTGTCGGACGGCTGGTGGATCACCGGACAGACGGTCCTGATCAACGGCGGCTACACCACCAAATAGGAGCGGCGCCATGCACGTACTGTTGACCATCGTCGGAGGCCTGCTGCTGCTGGCCGTGTTCGCGCTGTTCGGCAAGCAATGGGGCGGCGACGCGGCCGGCTCGATTGCCGCCGCCAAATGGTTCCTACCCGCGTGGCTGCTGATGTCGGTCGTCAACATGTGGGTCGGCGTCACGCGCGCCGGCTACACGGTGCGCGAGGAGCTGCCCATCCTGCTGCTGGTGTTCGCGGTGCCGGCGGCGGCGGCCTGGCTGGTCGTCGCCTTCATGCCGCGCGGCTGAGATGCCGCTGGCGTTGACCACGCCAGTGTGCCCTCACGCATCCGCGCGGCGGGACATCAGGGCTGCGCGGGCGTTGCTGCCGCAGGCGCGGCCTGATTGTCCGCGCGCGCCTGCGCCCCGGCGGGAGGCAAGCCCTCCCAACCGCCGCCCAGCGCCACGATCAGATTGACGCTGGCCGCGAAGCGGTTGCCCAGCAAGCTCAGTGCATTGCGTTCGCTGTTGAGCGCGGTGGCGTCCACCACCGCCACGCTCAGGTAGTCGACCAGACCGGCCTTGTACTGGTTCTGGGTCAGGCGCAGCGATTCGCGCGCCGATTCCAGCGCGCGGCGCTGCACCACCTGTTCGTTTTCCATGACGCGCAGCTGGATCAGGTAATCCTCGACCTCGCGCAGTCCGGTCAGCGCCGTCTGACGGTAAGCGGCCGCCTGCGCATCGTAGGAGGCGCGGGCCTGTTCCACTTGCGCTTCGCGCGCGCCGCCGTCGAATATGGTCAGCGCCAGCGCCGGTCCCAGCGACCAGAAGCGCGCCGGCGCCGTCAGCAGTTCCGCGAACTGGCCGTTGCGGAAACCGCCGTCGGCCGACAGCGTCAGGCTGGGGAACCACGCGGCCTGCGCCACCCCGATCTGCGCATTGGCGGCGGCGGCGCGGCGTTCGGCCGCCGCGACATCGGGTCGGCGCTCCAGCAGTTCGGAGGGCAGGCCCACCGGGATCTGCGGCAGTTGCAGCGCGAACACCGTGGGCGGCAAGCTGAACTGCGACGGCGCCTGGCCCATCAGCACGGCAATGGCGTGTTCGAGCTGGCCGCGTTGCCAATCCAGGTCGATGGACTGGGCGCGCGTGCTTTCCACCTGCGTGCGCGCCACGGCCACGTCGGCCTGCCCGGCCACGCCCACGGCGTAGCGGTTCTGCGTCAGCTGCAAGGATTTTTCGTAGGCCGCCACGGTGGCGTCCAGCAGGCGCTTCTGCTCGTCCAACACGCGCAATTGCAGGTAGGCCTGCACCAGCGCGGCCTGCGCGCTCAGGCGCGTGGCGCCCAGGTCGGCCAAGCTGGCTGCGGCGCTGGCTTCCGAGGATTCCACGCTACGCCGCACGCGGCCCCACAGGTCCACTTCCCAGCTGACGCTGCCGGTCAGCGAATACTGGTTCGAGACATTGCTGCCGGACGAGGACGTCGAGCCGTTCTGCCCGCCGCCGCTGCCCGAGCGCGTCATGCCCGCGCCCGCGCCCACTGTCGGGAAGAAGCCGGCGCGCGCGCCACGCACCAGGCCCAGCGCCTGCCGGTAGTTGGCCTCGGCCTGGGCCACGGTCTGGTTCGAGGCATTCAGGCGTTCGACCAGGCCGTTTAGGGTCGCGTCGTCATAGACCTGCCACCATGCGCCGCGCTCGGCCTGGTCCAGCGGCCGGGCCGGCTTCCAGCCTTCGACTTCGCCCTGGCCTTCCTTGTAGGCCGTGCCCACGTCCAGCGCCGGACGCTGGTAATCGGGGCCGACCGCGCAAGCGCCCAGCAGCGCGCACAGCGCGGCCACGGCGATGCTGCGGGGAAGGAACAGGTCAGGGACAGGCTTGGCGATGCGCATCATGTAGGTTCTATGGAAGCGGAGGACCCGCCCTTGGGCCCGCGCCTGCGCGCGGCCCAGAGGCGGAAGCGGTCCAGGTAAAGATAGACCACGGGCGTGGTGTACAGCGTGAGGATCTGGCTCAGGACCAGGCCGCCGACTATGGTAATGCCCAGCGGCTGGCGCATCTCGACCCCGGCGCCGGTGGCCAGCACCAGCGGCAGCGCACCGAAGATGGCGGCCATGGTCGTCATCATGATGGGGCGAAAACGCGTCAGGCATGCCTGGAAGATGGCGTCGCGCGGACTCATGCCCTGAGTGCGTTCGGCGTCCAGCGCAAAGTCCACCATCATGATGGCGTTCTTCTTGACGATGCCGATCAGCAGGAACACCCCGATCAGCGCGATCAGCGTGAAGTCGTAGCGCACCAGCAGCAGCGCCAGCAGCGCGCCCAGTCCGGCCGACGGCAGGGTCGACAGAATGGTCAGCGGATGCACGAAGCTTTCGTACAGGATGCCCAGCACGATGTACATGGTGACCAGCGCGGCCAGGATCAGCCAGGGTTGCTGCGCCAGCGTCTGCTGCAGGGCCGCGGCCGTGCCCTGGAAGCCGGCCTGGATCTGGTCGGAAGGCAGGCCGATGCGCGCCACTGCAGCATCGATGGCGCTGGTGGCCTGGCCCAGCGACACGCCCGGCGCCAGGCTGAACGAGATGGTATCGGCCACGAACAGCCCCTGGTGCTGCACGCTGAGGGGCGCGTTGGCATTTTCCAGGCGGGTGAAAGCCGACAGCGGCACGCGCGCGCCGGCCGCGGTGATGACCTCGACCTGCCGCAGCGATTCGATGTCCTGCGCGAATTTCGGGTCCACGCCCAGCACCACGTGGTACTGGTTCAGCGGCCCGTACATCACCGACACCTGGCGCTGGCTAAAGGAGTTGTTCAGCACCGTGGAGATCGTGGACATGCTCACGCCCAGGCGGGTCGCGGCCTCGCGATCGATGACCAGGTTGATCTGGCGGCCCTTGTCCTCGACGTCGGTATCCACATCGGTGATCTCGGGAATCTGCGCCATCGCCTGCTGCACCTTGGGCATCCAGGTACGCAGCAATTGCAGGTCGCCCGCCATCAGCGTGTAGTCGTAGGAGCCCTGACTCTGGCGGCCGCCGATGCGGATGTCCTGTTGCGACACCAGGAACATGCGCGCGCCCGGCATGTTCTGCAGCTTGCCGCGCAGCCGGTTGATGACCACGTCCGCCGAGACCTGGCGCTCTTCCAGGGGCTTCAACTGGATCTGCATGAAGCTGCTGTTGCTGCCGCCCCGTCCGCCGGCATAGCCCGTCATGCTCTGCACCGCCGGATCCGCCAACACCACCTTGCGCAGCGCTTCCAGCTTGGGCAGCGTGGCCTGGAACGAGGTGCCCTGGTCCACCCGGAAAAATCCCAGCAGCTGGCCCGTGTCCTGCTGCGGGAAGAAGCCCTTGGGCACCACGGTGTACAGGTAAACGTTCAGGCCCACCGCGACCGCCAGGATCAGCATCATCAGGCGGCTGTGCGTCAGCGCCCAGCGCAGGCTGCGGCGGTAGCCGTCCAGCATGGATTCAAAGCCACGCTCGGACCAGCGCGCCAGCCGTCCGGGCGGCTTCTCTTCCGGCGCTTCCTGGCGCAACAGGCGCGCGCACATCATCGGCGTCAAGGTCAGCGACACCACCAGCGACACCAGGATGGCGGCCGACAGCGTCACCGCGAACTCGCGGAACAGCCGCCCGACCACGCCGCCCATCAGCAGGATGGGGATGAACACCGCCACCAGCGACAGGCTCATCGACAGCACCGTGAAGCCCACTTCGCGCGAACCGCGCAGCGCCGCGCGCATCGGCGACATGCCCCGCTCCACGTGGCGCATGATGTTCTCGAGCACCACGATGGCGTCGTCCACCACAAAGCCGGTGGCCACGATCAGCGCCATCAGCGAAATGGTGTTCAGCGTGAAGCCGCTGAGGTACATGATGCAGAAGGTGCCGATCAGCGACACCGGCACCGCCACGCTAGGGATGATGGCCGCGCGCCAGCGCCGCAGGAACAGCAGCACCACCAGCACCACCAGGCCCACGGCGATGATCAGCGTCAGCTCGGCTTCGTGCAGCGACGCGCGGATGCTGGGCGTGCGGTCCTGCGCCACCGTCATGTGGGCGTCCGCCGGCATCAGGGCCTGCAGGATGGGCAGCTGCGCGCGCACCGCGTCCACCGCTTCGATGATGTTGGCGTCGGCCTGGCGCCGCACGATCATCAGGATGGCCTTGCGGTCGTTGTAGAAGCCGGTCTGGTACAGGTCCTCGACCGAATCCTCGACCCGGGCCACGTCGGACACGCGCACCGGCGCGCCGTCCTTCCAGGCGACGATCAGCGGCCGGTATTGCTCGGCGCGGCTGAGCTGGTCGCTGGCCATGATCTGCCAGTGGTAACGGTCATTCTCCAGCACGCCCTTGGGACGGTTGGCGTTGGCATTGGCCAGCGTGGCGCGCAGCTGGTCCAGCGACACGCCGCGGTTGGCCAGCGCGCCCGGCAGCACGGTGACGCGCACCGCCGGCAGCGAACTGCCGCCCACCGTCACCTCGCCCACGCCGTCCACCTGCGACAGCTTCTGCGCCACGATGGTCGAGGCGATGTCGTAGAGCTGGCCCTGGCTGAGCGTGTCGGACGTCAGCGCCAGCGTCATGATGGGCGCGTCGGAAGGATTGGACTTGTGGTACGTGGGATTGCTGCGCAGGCTGGTCGGCAAGAGCGAGCGCGCCGCGTTGATGGCGGCCTGCACGTCGCGGGCCGCGCCGTTGATATCGCGCGAAAGATCGAATTGCAGCGTGATGCGGGTAGAACCCTGCGAGCTGCTGGAAGTCATCTCGGTGACGCCAGCGATGCTGCCCAGCGAACGTTCCAGCGGCGTGGCCACGCTGGACGCCATGGTTTCGGGACTGGCGCCCGGCAGGCTGGCTGAGACCGAAATGGTGGGGATGTCCACCTGCGGCAGCGGCGCCACGGGCAAGAGGAAGAACGACAGCATGCCTGCCAGCACAACCGCCAGGCTCAGCAGCGTGGTCGCTACCGGCCGGACGATGAAAGGTGCCGACAGGATCATGACGCATCCCCCGCCGGGGCCTGCTCCACGCCACGCCAGCGACGCGACATGCGGTCGAACATCAGGTAGATGACGGGCGTGGTGAACAGCGTCAGCACCTGCGACAGCAGCAGCCCGCCCACCATTACCAGGCCCAGCGGCTGGCGCAGTTCCGCGCCCGTGCCGGTCGACAGCATCAGCGGCAGCGCGCCGAACAGCGCGGCCAGCGTGGTCATCAAGATGGGCCGGAAGCGCAGCAGCGCCGCCTCATGGATGGCCGCGCGCGGGCTCAGGCCGCGCTTGCGCTCCGCGTCCAGCGCGAAGTCGATCATCATGATGGCGTTCTTCTTGACGATGCCGATCAGCAGGATGATGCCGATGATGCCTATCATGTCCAGTTCAGTGCCGCTGATCAGCAAGGCCAGCAGCGCCCCCACACCGGCCGAGGGTAAGGTCGACAGGATGGTGATGGGATGGATATAGCTTTCGTACAGCACCCCCAGCACGATGTACATCGTCACCACCGCGGCCAGGATCAGCCACAGGGTGCTGGACAGCGAATTCTGGAACGCCAGCGCCGCGCCCTGGAAGCGCGTCTCGACGCCGGTGGGCAGGCCGATCTCGGCCTCGGCCGCGATGATGTCCTCCACCGCGCCGGACAGCGAGGCGCCCGGCGCCAGGTTGAAGGACACCGTCACCATGGGGAACTGGTCCAGCCGGTTCACGGCCAGCACGGTCTTTCCCTCGCTGATATGCGCCACCGACGACAGCGGCACCTGCGCGCCGGTCGAAGTGGGTACGTGAATCTGCCCCAGCGAGGCTGGCGTCACCTGGAACTGCGGCTCGACCTCCAGCACCACGCGGTACTGGTTGGATTGGGTGAAGATGGTGGAAATCAGCCGCTGGCCGAAGGCGTTATACAAAGCCTCGTCGATCACCGCCGCCGTGATGCCCAGCCGCGACGCGGCGTCGCGGTCGATCTCGACCCAGGTCTGCAGGCCGTCGTCCTGCAGGTCGTCGGTCACGTCCTTCAGGCCGGGCACCTGGCGCAAACGGTTCACCAGCTTGGGCGTCCATTCGCTCAGGACTTTCAGGTCGGGATTGGACAAGGTCATCTGGTACTGCGTGCGGCTCACGCGGTCTTCGATGGTCAGGTCCTGCACCGGCTGCATGTAGACCGTCAGGCCGTCCTGCTTGGCCAGGGCCTGCTCCAGCCGCGCCATCACCGTGCGCAGGTCGCCGTTGCGCTCGGATTGCGGCTTGAGCGCGATCTGCATGCGGCCGGCGCTCAAGGTGGCGTTGCTGCCGTCCACCCCGATGAAGGACGACACCGCCTGCACGTCGGGGTCCTCCAGCACCAGGCGCGCGGCCGTGCGCTGGCGCTCGGACATGGCCGGGAAGGAGATCGATTGCGGCGCCTGGGTGATGGCCTGGATCAGGCCGGTGTCCTGCTGCGGGAAGAAACCCTTGGGAATCACCAGGTAAAGCAGCACGGTCAGCGCGAAAGTCGCCAACGCCACGATCAGCGTCAGCGGCTGGTGGCGCAGCACCACCTGCAGCCAGCGGTCGTAGCCGGCGATGACGCGGTCGATGAAGGCGCCCGTGACCTGATGGAAACGGCCGTGCTTCTGCTCGGACTCGGCGCGCAGGAGGCGCGCGCACATCATGGGCGTCAGGGTCAGCGACACCACCAGCGATATCAGGATGGACACCGCCAGCGTAATGGCGAACTCGCGGAACAGCCGCCCCACCACTTCGGTCATGAAGAGCAGCGGGATCAGCACCGCGATCAGCGAAAAGGTCAGCGAGATCAGCGTGAAGCCGATCTGCGAAGCGCCCTTGAGCGCGGCCTGCAGCGGCGTTTCGCCCTCCTCGATGTGGCGGGCGATGTTCTCGATCATGACGATGGCGTCGTCCACCACGAAGCCGGTGGCGATCGTCAGCGCCATCAGGGTCAGGTTGTTGATGGAGAAGCCGGCCAGATACATGATGCCGAAGGTACCCACCAGCGACAGCGGCACCACCACGCTGGGAATCAGCGTGGCCGTCAGGCTGCGCAGGAACACGAAGGTCACCATGACCACCAGGGCCACGGCCAGCATCATCTCGAACTGCACGTCGGCCACCGAATCGCGGATGGTCTGGGTGCGGTCGGACACCACGCTCACGTCCAGGGTCGCGGGCAAGGCGGCGCGCAACTGCGGCAGCAGCGCCTGGATGCGGTTGACCACGTCGATCACGTTGGCGCCCGGCTGGCGCTGGATGTTGAGCAGGATGGCGGGCTTGTCGCCGGCCCAGGCCGCCTGGCGCGTGTCCTCGGCGCCTTCGACCGCGCGCGCCACGTCGGACAGGCGCAGCGGCGCGTTGTTCTTGTAGGCGATGATCAGGTCGTTGTAGTCGGTGGGCGTCTTGAGCTGATCGTTGGCGTTGATGGTGGTGGAGCGCTGCGGCCCGTCCAGGTTGCCCTTGGGCTGGTTGACGTTGGCGCCGACGATGGCCGTGCGCAGGTCCGACATCGACAAGCCGTTGGCCGCCAGCGCCTGCGGATTGACCTGCACCCGCACCGCCGGGCGCTGCCCGCCCGCCACGCTGACCAGACCCACGCCGGGAATCTGCGACAGCTTCTGCGCCACCCGCGTATCGACCAGATCGCGCACCTGCGGCAAGGGCATGGTGGGCGAGGTAATCGCCAACGTCAGCACCGCCGCGTCCGCCGGGTTCACCTTGTTGTAGGTCGGCGGCACCGGCAGGTCGCTGGGCAGCAGGTTGGAGGCCGCGTTGATCGCTGCCTGCACCTGCTGCTCGGCCACGTCCAGCGGCAGGGTCAGGTTGAACTGCAACGTGATGACCGAGGCGCCGCCCGAACTGGTGGACGACATCTGGTTCAGGCCCGGCATCTGCCCGAACTGCCGCTCCAAGGGCGAGGTGACCAGCGAGGTCATCACGTCGGGGCTGGCGCCGGGATACAGCGTCACCACCTGGATCGTCGGATAGTCCACTTCCGGCAGCGCCGAAACGGGCAGCAGCCGGTAGGCGATGAAACCGGCGATCAGGATGGCAACCATCGACAGCGTGGTGGCCACCGGACGCAGGATGAACAGGCGCGACGGGCTCACGATGTTTCCCGGCTTATTTCGACGGCGGCGTGGTGCCGGCCGGGGCGCCCGCGCCCAGGTTCTTGTCGCGGGCGGCCGGGATCACGTCCGAGCCGCCAGCCACTTCCACCTTGGCGCCCGCCCGCAGGCGGTCGGTACCTTCGACCACCACCCGGTCGCCGGGCTGCAGGCCTTCGTTGACGGCCACCATGCCATTGTTGACCGCGCCCAGCTTCAGCTGGCGCACCTGCACGGTGTTGTCCGGCTGCACCAGGAACACGAAGGCGCCGGCCGAACCTTGCTGGATGGCGGCGGTGGGAATCGCGGTCACGTCCTTGCGCGTGAGCACGTGCAGGCGCACGTTGACGAACTGGTTGGGGAAGAGCGCGTCGTCGGCGTTTTCGAAGCGCGCCTTCAGCTTCAAGGTACCGGTGGTCACGTCGATCTGGTTGTCCATGGTTTCCAGCTGGCCGGTGGCGATGCGCCGGGTGTCGGCGCGGTCGTAGGCGTCCACGGCCAGCGTCTTGCCGGCCGCGATCTCGGCGCGCACCTCGGGCAGTTGTGTCTCGGGCAGCGTGAAGACCACGGAAATCGGCTGGGTCTGGGTGATCACCACCAGGCCATTGGTGTCAGAGCTGGACACCAGATTGCCGCGGTCCACCTGGCGCAGGCCCAGGCGGCCGCTGATCGGCGCCGTGATCCGCGCGTAGTCCAGTTGCAGGCGGGCGTTGTCCACATTGGCCTGGTCGCTCTTGACCGTGCCTTCGTACTGGCGCACCAGTGCGGCCTGCGTATCGACCTGCTGCTTGGCGATCGAGTCCTGCTTGTACAGGGCCTGATAGCGCTGCAGGTCGCGCCGCGCGTTCTCCAGCTGCGCCAGATTCTGCATCTGCGTGCCGCGCGCCTGGTCCAGCGCCACCTGGAACGCCCGCGGGTCCACCTGCGCCAGCAGGTCGCCGGCCTTCACGCGCTGACCTTCCTGGAACGCCACTTCCACCAGTTCGCCGCTGACGCGGCTGCGCACGGTAACGGTGTTGTAGGCGGTGACCGTCCCCAGCGACTTCAGGTAGATGTCGATGTCCTGCTTGGTGGCCGTGGCAATGCGCACCGGCACCGCCGGCGTCATCATGGCGCCCGCCGGCGGCCTGCCGCCACGCGCTCCCGGTCCGCCTGCCCCGCCCGGCTTGGCCGCGGGCCGCAACACCAGCCAGGCGACGCCCGCCGCAACTAGCAATACCAACGCCAGCCCAAGCAGGCGGCGGCGGGTCCAACGGGTGGGCGGAGATACGGGACGGCTATCAGGCATGGAACAGTTCCGGCACGGGCGGAGAAAGCCGTATTGTGTACCAGACCGTCCCGGTTTCCAGCGCCGCGATCCTTAGTTGAAACTGGGAGCAACAGGAATCTGGGCGGAACGGAGGCGGAGCCGCCTTACCCCTGGCGCTTGGCGGACCCAGTTCCGCGCTGGCGCTGCCTGACGGGTTAGGGGCAGGGTTGCGCGCGTTGAGCGACGATGTGCTTGCGCGGGGATGCTCGCGCTACACCCTTCCTACGAACTGCAAAGGGTCATCTGGAAGGGCACGTCGCGGGCGACCTGCTGCGGCTTGAATTCCCCGTCCTGGGTCGAAAAACGTATCCAGATCATGTACTTATTGGCGCTGATCTCGGGGAATACGCCCTGGGACGGGTCCAACCAGACCCGCAGCAGCTGGAACTGCTTGCCGCCCAGCATCTGCTGGTAAGCGCCCTGCTCGCCCACGACGTCGGACTTGCGGCCGGATTCGCGCAGCAGGCGCAGGGCCAGGGTCAGGCCGTCATACAAGGGGATGAAGGGAGCCACCCAGGCCTGCAGGTCGGCGCAGCGGGCGGCCTCGGATTTGTTCTGCCAGGCGAAGTACGACGGCATGTCGACCTGCGTGGCGCTACCCGGCACGGACAAGCGTCCGCGCAGGCTGGTCAGCCATTCGTTTTCGCGCAGGGACTGGCCGGTCTTGCCGGGCGCGGCCAGCGCCGTGGTCACCTTTTCCATTTCGCGCAGCATGGCTTCGAGCGCGTCCTGCGCCACGCCGGGGTGATCGCGCAGCCCGACCAGCGCCATGCGCTGGCGCTCCAGGTCTTGCAGGACCGCGCCCTTCACGTCGGTGCGTTCGCAGGCGTCGAGCAGGTCGAACAGGGAGGTGACGGCAACCTGATGCAGGCGCGAGTCCCCCTCGCGGGCAAAGAAGAACAACCTGTCGAACAGGTATTCCAGCCGCAGATAAGCGCGGATGCGCTCGTTGAAGGGGTATTCGTAAACAATCACGCTTCTTTACAGGCCCATCTGTGTCTGGCCGGCTGGCCAATGTTATTCAGGGGTGCCAGCCTAGCCTGGGGCTTGCCGGCCCGTCGTGCTCGCCAGCGCAAGCCAGCGGTCATGCAGGGTCTTCGCCTGCGCGCGCAATTGATCCGGCGTCGTGCCGCCGTCATTGACGATGACGTCGTCGGCGACTTCCAGACGGCTTGCCCGCGCAGCCTGTGCCGCCATGATACGCCGGATGGCTGGCTCCGTCAGCCCGCTGCGCTGCCGCACCCGCGCCACCTGCGTGTCGGGGTCGCAGTCGACCACGCAGATGCGGTCCAGGCGCGCCCGCCAGCGCGGCAACGACTCCACCAGCAGCGGCACCACGAAGACCAGATAGACGCCGCGCGCGGCATCGGCCTGGCGCTCGGTCTCGTGGCCGATGACGGGATGCAGCACGGCCTCCAGCCGCAAGCGCACCTGCGGATCCGAGAACGCCTGGTCGCGCATCCAGGCGCGGTCCAGCGCGCCGTCCGGCGTCAGCGCGCGCGGGCCGAACTCGCGTTCGATCGCGGGCATGGCTGCGCCGCCCGCGGCGGTAAGCGTACGCGCGATCTCGTCGGTATCGACCAGCGTGGCGCCCCATTCCGCGAGCATGTCCGCGACCCGGGACTTGCCCGACCCGATGCCGCCCGTCAGACCTATTTTCAACATACCGCCCATCCCATGCAGGGCACGAACCGCCCTATTGCAAAAACTGCCCCAACCCAAGTTCGCCGCCCACCAGCAGCGTCACCACGCCCGCCAGCGCAAGATAGGGGCCGAACGGCAGAGGCTGTCCGCGGCCGGCGCGGCCGCTCAAGGTCAACGCGCCGCCGATCAGCACACCCAGCAGCGACGCGCTCAGCAGCAGCGTCGGCAAGGCCTCCACGCCGAACCATGCGCCCAGGGCCGCAAGCAGCTTGAAGTCGCCGTAGCCCATACCCTCTCGGCCCGTCAGCAGGCGGAATACATGAAAGATAACCCACAGAAAGACATAGCCCGCCACCGCCCCGACTACGGCCATCTGCAGGCTCGCAAAGGCGTCGAACAGATTGACCAGCAACCCGGCCCAGAGCAACGGTTGGGTCAGCGCGTCGGGCAGCAGCGTCGATTCAAAATCGATCCAGGCCAGCGCCACCAGCGCGGCCGACAAGCCCATCGCGGACAGGGCGAGCGGCGTAGCGCCGAAACGCCAGGCGCACGCGGCGAACAACGCACAGGTCAGCAATTCGATGGCCGGATAGCGCCAGCCTATGGCCGCGCAGCAGGCGCCGCAGCGGCCCCGCAGCAGCAGCCAGCCCAGCAGCGGGAGCCGCCGCCAACCAGCCACCGGGGTATCGCAAGCGCGGCAGTGCGAGGCCGGCGACCACAGGCCATAACGGCTCGCGGCAGGCGGCTTGCCCGCAGCCTCCTGACAGTGCGCCTGCCATTCCTGTTCCATCATGCGCGGCAGCCGGTGCGTCAGCACCGTCAGCCAGTTGCCGACGAACAGGCCGGCCAATGCCGCCAGGCCGATGAAGACGCCCAGAGGCAGATCGAAGACATGCCGCATCGCCGTCATCCGCCCGCGCGACGCACAGCCGCAGCGGCGCCGCACCAGAAGCGGGCGTCAGTGCGCGTGGCAGGCCGGCAGCGGCCGTGTCGTAAATAGTGCATAAAGTGTTGACGATGCCCAAGAGCGGCTAAGGGGAACGTATCGAATCTTCGCATAAGTGCGTAAAATCGGAGACAGACTCAACATACGGATAAGCTGCCATGACCGCGCGCGTAGAAATCGGTACCCGCTCCCGCAAACTCAGCGTCATGGGGCTGCTGCTCGCAGGCACCGCATTGGGCGCGGCCGGCTGCGCCCAACAGAAGACCGAAGGCTATTACGACCCCCCGGCTGAAAGCACCGTGACCGACGCGCAGTACCAGGGGTCGGGCGCGGGTTACCGCAGCGTCATCCGCGCGCCGTCGCAAGTGCAGATCGCGCTCAAGCCGGACGCCCCCCGCAAGAACCAGAATCAGGCCGCCCAGGCTGCCGCCGGCGGCCAGACCACCGAAGACGGCCAGGCTGTTCCGGCCGACACCGAGCACACCACCACGGCATCGGCCGCGAGCGCGCCCGTCGCAGCCAGCCCCGCCGCGCCCAACGCGGCCGTGCAAAGCCTGGTGCCGCAACCGCAAACCTATATGGGCACCTTGCCGTGCTTCTCGCCCGCCATGCAGTGCACGGCGCAACGCGTGACGCTGACGCTGGCGCCCAACGGCCGCTGGCGCGGTCGCGTGGCCTATCTGGAAAATGACCCCAAGAAAGGCCCGCCAGTCACCGAGCAAGGCTGCTGGGACGCCACCGAAGAGCGCCCGCCGCGCGTCATCCTGATGGACGGCAAGGGCAACGGCCGCGCGGAATTCGTGGTTGCAGCCAACAACGTGCTGCGCGTGCGTTCCATCGATGGCCAGACGCCCAACCTGAACTACAACCTGACCCGCCAGCCGGATCTGGATCCGATCGACGAATTGGCCAAGGCCGCAGCGCCCAAGTGCCCTTGAAACCCGGCGGCGGGCGTTGAACGCGCCGCCGTGCAAGCATCCCAAACCCCGGGCCCGACGAATATTGCGTTCGTCGGGCCCGGTGCTTTTGGGCTAGTCCGTATCGCGCCCCGGATCCGCGCCGGGATAGCTAAAGGATGAGGATGAGGATGACGCGGAGCTTGCCAGACATCGGCCGTATTCCGGCCCCGGCGCCTCATGCAGCACATAGCTTGGACTGGCGCTGCCCGCCAAAGGCATGGGAATCAGCGCATGTTCGCGGTCCGTGTCCGCCGCGCCCGGCACGGGCGACGCGCCGGAGCGTCCGTGCTCGCACAGCCGGCAGGCCAATTGCATGGCGTTGCGGACTTGCAGCTTGGTGAAAATGCGGGAGCGGTGGGCTTCCACCGTACGCAGCGAAATGCCCAGGTCTATGGCGATGACCTTGTTGGGACGGCCGGCGGCCACGTAGGTGACGATCTGCCGTTCACGGGGAGTGAGCGAGGAAAGGACGGCTTCCAGGTCGGGACGGGGAGCTTGCATGGGGCGGCTCGCTTGCAATGTAGGATTGCGTCGAGTCTGATCCGCCGCCCGCCACGACGTAAGCTGGCAGTTCTTTCAGGGGTGGACACGAACGCCACCCCCAAAACCTTGCCGTCTCAGGCCGTATAGGCCAGTTCCAGATTGTCGATCAGGCGGGTCGCGCCCAGCTTGGCGGCCGCCAGGGCCACCAGCGGTTCGCCGGCCTGCAGGTCGGCGGCTTCGGGGCGCTTGAGGTCGCGCTGGCGGCGCAAGGCCACGTAGTCCACCTGCCAGCCGCGCCGCGTCAGGGTCTCGGTGGCTTCACGCTCCAGGGCGGCGGCATCGCGTTCGCCCTGGGCCAGGCGCTGGCCGGCCCGCTGCAACGCGGCGTACAGCGCGGGCGCTTCGGCGCGGTCGGCTTCGCTCAGATAGCGGTTGCGCGAGGACAGCGCCAGGCCGTCCTCGGCACGCACGGTCTCGTGCGCCAGCACATCCACCGGCAGCTGGAACTGGCGACACATGTTGCGCACCACCATCAGTTGCTGATAGTCCTTCTTGCCGAACACCGCCACGCGCGGCTGCACGCAGGAAAACAGCTTCAGCACCACGGTGCTGACGCCTTCGAAGAAGCCGGGGCGGAACTCCCCTTCCAGGATGTCGCCCAGGTCGTCGGGCGGCTGCACGCGGAAGCTCTGCGGCTCGGGATACATCTCGCGCTCATTCGGCGCGAACAGCACATAGACGTCGCGCTCGCGCTCGAGCTTCTCGATGTCGGCGGCGAGCGTGCGGGGATATTGGTCGAAATCCTCGTTGGGGCCGAATTGCAGGCGGTTCACGAAGATGCTGGCCACCACCGGGTCGCCATGCTGGCGCGCCAGCTTCATCAGGGACAGGTGGCCTTCGTGCAGGTTGCCCATGGTGGGCACGAACGACACGCGGTTCTGGCCGCGCAGGTGATCACGCAGTTCCTGGATGGTATGTACGACTTTCAAGGGGTCTCTCCGGGGTTGGGGGCAGCCCGGTCAGGATCAGGCCGCGACCGCCGCCACGCTGGTGTAGGCCAGGCGCACGTAGATGGGAGCATAGGGCTCGGCCTGCGTAATTTCCAGCAGGGATTCGCGGGCCAGTTCCAGCATGGCGATGAAATGCACGACCACCACCGCCGCCGGCGCGCCTTCGCGCACGCGCTCCATGAACAGATCGCCGAATTCCATGAAGCGCACGTCGTTCAGGCGCCGCAGGATGTGCGTCATGTGATCGCGCACGGACAGCTGTTCGCGCGTGATGTGGTGATGCTGGTTCAGCTTGGCCCGCTTCATGATGTCGGCCCAGGCCGCGCGCAGATCGTCCACGCTGACCTCGGGCAACATGCGTTCCACGCTCAGGTCGGCCACCGCCTGGCTGCTGACGAAGTCGCGGCCCAGCTGCGGCATCGCGTCCAGCTTCTTGGCGGCGAGCTTCATCTGCTCGTATTCGAGCAGGCGGCGCACCAGTTCGGCGCGCGGATCTTCCGCCTCTTCGCCGGTGTCGCTCTTCTTGACCGGCAGCAGCATGCGCGACTTGATCTCGATGAGCATCGCCGCCATCAGCAGGTACTCGGCGGCCAGCTCCAGGTTGTGGATGCGGATCTGGTCCACATACGACAGGTACTGCCGCGTAACATCCGCCATGGGGATGTCCAGCACATTGAAGTTCTGCTTGCGGATCAGGTAGAGCAGCAGGTCCAGCGGCCCTTCAAACGCTTCCAGGAACACTTCCAGCGCATCCGGCGGGATGTACAGGTCCGTGGGCATCTGGAACAGCGGCTCGCCATACAGGCGCGCGAACGCCACGCTGTCGATGGTGTCAGGGGTGCTGTCGACGGGCGGTTCCACTAGCGCGGCCAGGGCGTCGCCCGGGACGGAAGCGTGTTGGGCCATGATTGCCGCAATGGGCTCAGTCGGCCTGGTAGACGTACGGCCTTTGCGGCACGCGGGCCGCGCGGAAGCCTTCCAGCAGTTCCGAATCCTGCGGTTTGTCCCAAAGACGGGCGCGGCCCTCGCGCTGGCGCTCTTCGGTGCCAGGGTGCGATTGCTTGAAGTCTTTCAGGAAAAGGGTGATCTCGGATTCGTAGTTGGTCGCCATGGCACCAATTTCAATGGGTTTCGGATGTAGGGAGTTTACTTCACGGCGGTCACCCCCCCGGCGTTACAATCTCGCGGCACCCATCGCCCCCTCCCGCCATGTCCGCAGAATCCGCAGCAGCAGCCCGTCCCGCTCCTCTTTCCAGTGAGCAAGCAGCGCGCGCGGCGCGCATGATTCCCTTCATTGTGGGCTGTGCGCTGTTCATGCAGATGCTGGACGCCACCGTGGTGGCCACCGCCCTGCCGGCCATGGCCCGCGCCCTGGGATCCACCCCCGTGCGGCTGAACGTGGCCATTACGTCCTATCTGCTTTCGGTGGCGGTTTTCGTACCCGTCAGCGGCTGGGCGGCCGACCGCTACGGGGCACGGCGGGTGTTCGTGGCGGCGATCGGCCTGTTCACGCTCAGCTCCGTGGCCTGTGCGCTGTCCCAGGATCTGCCGCAGCTGGTCCTGGCCCGCATCGTCCAGGGGATGGCGGGCGCGATGATGGTGCCGGTGGGACGGATCATCCTGCTGCGCACCGTGCCCAAGCAGGACTTGCTGAAGGCCATGTCCTTTCTTTCCATTCCGGCCCTGCTGGGCCCGGTGATCGGACCGCCACTGGGCGGCTTCATGGTCACCTATATGTCCTGGCACTGGATCTTCCTGATCAATATCCCCATCGGGATCCTGGGCATTTTCCTGGTGCTGCGCTATGTCGCGGAGATCCGCGAGGAATCCGCCCCGCGCCTGGACTGGCCGGGCTTCCTGCTCAGCGCGATCTGCCTGGCCACCCTGGTCAGCGGCTTCGAGGCCATCGGCCGCGACGTCATGCCGCTGTCCATGCTGCTGGGGCTGATCGCCGTGGGCACCGTCTGCGGCCTGCTCTACGGCTGGCATGCCAAGCGTACGGAGCATCCCATCATCGACCTGTCCTTGATGCGGATCCCCACCTTCGCCATTTCCACGCTGGGCGGCAACCTGTGCCGCTTCGCCGTGGGCGCAACGCCCTTCCTGCTGGCCATGCTGCTGCAGGTCGGCTTCGGCCTCACGCCGTTCGCGGCCGGCCTGATCACCTTCGCCAGCGCGGCGGGCGCGCTGCTGATGAAGTTCGTGGCCACCCCCATCGTGAAGCACTTCGGCTTTCGCCGGGTGCTGACCGTGAACGCCGTGCTGGCGGGCGCGTTCATCGTGATCTGCGGCGCCTTCACGCCCACCACGCCGGTGTGGCTGATGATCGTCATCCTGCTGGTCGGCGGCTTTTTCCGTTCGCTGCAATTCACCGGGGTAAATACGCTAACCTATGCCGACATCCCCCCGTCCAAGATGAGCCGCGCCAGCAGTTTCGCCGCCATGGCGCAACAGCTCGGCATCAGCCTGGGCGTGGGCGTGGCCGCGGTGACGCTGAACATCAGCATGTCCTTGCGCGGCGCGGAAACGCTGGCGATCCGCGACGTCGTCGCAGGCTTCATCGTCGTCGGCGTGCTGTGCATGGCCTCGACCTTCTCCTTTAGACGCCTCGAACCTCTGGCCGGGGCACACCTGAACGGCGCCAAACAAAGTGACGACGAATGAATTTGTCCTAGCCCTGGACCAGGGCACGACCAGCTCCCGCGCAATCGTGTTCGACCGCGAAGGCGTGGTGCGCGGCGTAGGCCAGCGTGAATTCCGCCAGCACTATCCGCGGCCGGGCTGGGTCGAACACGACGCCAGCGAGATCTGGCACAGCCAGCTGGACGTAGCCCGCGAGGCTCTGCGCAACGCCGGCGCGACCGCCGCCGACATCGCCGCCATCGGCATCACCAACCAGCGCGAGACCACCCTGATCTGGGAACGCGCCACGGGCCGCCCGCTGGCCCGCGCCATCGTCTGGCAGGACCGCCGCACAGCGCCGATGTGCGACCAGCTGCGCCAGGACGGCCACGCCGATTTCCTGCAATCGCGCACCGGCCTGGTGCTGGACGCCTATTTCTCCGGCACCAAGCTCGCCTGGCTGCTGGACCACGTACCCGGCGCGCGCCAGATGGCCGACCGCGGCGAACTGGCCTTCGGCACCGTGGACACCTGGCTGATCTGGCAACTGACCGGCGGAGCGGTGCATAGCACCGACCCCAGCAATGCGTCGCGCACCATGCTGTTCGACCTGCACACGCAGGACTGGAACGACGAGATCCTGGCGCTGCTCAAGATCCCGCGCAGCGTGCTGCCGGCAATCGCGCCCAGCAGCGCGGTGGTGGGCGAGGCCCTGCCCGAATGGCTGGGCGGCTCCATCCCCATCGCTGGCGACGCCGGCGACCAGCAGGCCGCCACCTTCGGCCAGGCCTGCTTCACGCCGGGCATGGCCAAGAACACCTACGGCACCGGCTGCTTCATGCTGATGAACGTGGGCGACAAGCCGGTGCAATCCCGCAACCACCTGCTGTCCACGGTAGGCTGGGGCCTGCCGCAGGCCGGCAATGGCGGCTGGCGCCCGACCTACATGCTGGAAGGCGGCGTGTTCGTGGCCGGCGCCGCGGTGCAATGGCTGCGCGACGGGCTGGGCATCATCCAGCGCTCTGAAGAAATCGAATCCCTGGCCGCCAGCGTGGCCGACACCGACGACGTCTTCATGGTGCCGGCCTTCGCCGGCCTGGGCGCGCCGCACTGGGACCCTTATGCGCGCGGCACCCTGGTGGGCCTGACCCGCGGCACCACCCGCGCCCACATCGCCCGCGCCACGCTGGAATCCATCGCGCTGCAAAGCGCGGAACTGCTGACCTGCATGAACGGCGACAGCGGCATCGCGCTGACCGAGCTGCGCGTGGACGGCGGCGCGGCCCGCAACGACTTGCTAATGCAGATGCAGGCGGACCTGCTGGGCGTCCCGGTGGTGCGTCCGCGCGTGTCCGAATCGACTGCGCTGGGGGCTGCGGGCTTGGCGGGACTGGCGGTGGGGTTCTGGTCGGGACTGGATGAGTTTGCCTCGAAGTGGCAGGCGGAACGGACGTTCGAGCCAACTTGGCCGGAGTCTGTACGGGCTGCGCGGATGAAGCGGTGGAGGCAGGCTGTGGAGTTGTCCAAGGGCTGGTCGGACAGTGCTGGGAAGTAGGCGGGATTTTTAGCTTCCTGGCTGTGTGGCTGCCTGGTGTTGAGTTCCGTGGGGCTTCGTTGGTGGGGCTTCGGACTTCGATGGTCCCAGCTCTTTCGTAGGCCGCCCGTCGGCGCGGGCGTCTGAGTGGCGGGCGCCCACGATTGCGGTCCGGAGCCTTCGCTCCGGACTGCCCCGTCGTCATCTTCGTCCAGGCCTTCGGCCTTCCCTTCAGATTCCCTCGGGCGCATCGAGGTTGCTCGCCCCCATGGCGCCCGCGCCGGCGAGCGGCCTACGAAGAAGCCAAGCCCGCCAAGCCAAACGAAAGAAGCTACTTCGCGTAGACCAGATCCCGCAATCCCAGCGACAACCCAGGCCAATAAGTAATGATCATCAGGCAAACAATCACCACCCCCACAAACGGAACCAACGGCTTGACCAACCTCTCCAACGGCAACTTAGCCACCGCGCAAGCCGCGAAAAGATTCACCCCGAACGGCGGCGTAATCATCCCCAGCGCCAGGTTCACCACCATGATGATGCCGAAGTGCACCGGCTCCACGCCGAACTTCAGCGCCACCGGCAGCAGCAAGGGGGCCAACACCACGATGGATGCCGAGGTTTCGATGAACATGCCGATCAGGAACAGCGCCGCGTTCACGCCCATCAGGAAGGTGAGCTTGGTGTCGAAGATTTGCGCCAGCCACACGCCCAGCGCGTCGGGGATGCCCGCGCGGTTGAGCAAGAAGCTGAAGATGCCGGCGTTGGCGATCACGAACATGATCACGGCCGTCGATACCACCGACTTGTGCAGCGTGTCCGACAACTGCTTGAAGCTCAGGCGGCGGTAGATGAACTTGCCCACCACCACCGCGTACATCACCGCCACCACCGAGGCCTCGGTCGGCGTGAACACGCCGCCGTAGATCCCGCCCAGGATGATGACCGGCATCAGCAGCGCCAGCCAGGCGTTCTTGAACGCCGGCCACAGCGGCAGGCGGCCTTCGCCGTCGCGCTTGCCCAGGTTGTTGCGCTTGGCGTAGAACCAGACGTAGAACATCAGTGCCGCGCCGATCAGGATGCCGGGCATGACGCCGGCGATGAAGAGTTCGCCGGTCGAGGTGTCGGTGGACACCGCGAACAGAATCATCGGAATGGACGGCGGGATGATCACGCCCAGTTCCGCCGCGCTGGCCTGCAATGAGGCGGCGAAGGGCGCGGGGTAGCCGTGCCGGATCATCGCGGGAATCAGGATCGCGCCTACCGCGAAGGTGGTGGCTACGCTGGAGCCGGCCACGGCGGCGAAGATCATGCAGGTCAGCACGCAGGTGCAGGCCAGGCCGCCCTGGATGCCGCCCACCACGCTCTTGGCGAACTCCACCATGCGTTCGGAGATCCCGCCGGCTTCCATCAGGTTGCCGGCCAGGATGAAGAAGGGGATGGCGACCAGCGGGTACTTGTCCAGCGCGGCGAACAGTTGCTGGGCCACCACCACCCAGGGCAGGCCGGCGGCGCCGACTCCCGCCAGGCTGGCCAGTCCGATCGACACGGCGACCGGCACGGACAGCCCGAAGAAAATCAGCATCGAGACAATCATTAATTGGGACATGGCGATATCTGCTGCTTATGTTCGATGGGGGCGGCTCAGCCTTGCGCGTCGTTGCGCACGGGCACGTCGTCTGCTTCGCCGGCGCACCAGCGGGCCAGCACGGCGATGGCGGCGAGGGTGGCGCCCACGGGGATGGCCAAGTAGATCCAGGAAATCGAAATGTCCAGGCTGGGCACGGTCTGGAAGCGCACGCGATAGGTCATGTTGCCGCCAATCCAGGCCAGGAAGCCCAGGAATCCGGCGCAGATCAGGCCGATGACGGCTTCAAGCACGCGGCGGCGCGTGCCGCCCAGCAGGTTGCGCAGCAACTCCACGCTGATCATGGCGCCGTGGCGGAAGGCCAGGGCCACGCCCAGCAGCACGGTCCAGATCAGGAGGGCGCGGGTCAGCACCTCGCTCCAGTCGGCGGGGGAGTGCAACACGAAACGCGCGATGACTTGGTAGAAGGCGGCGGCCGCGGCGGCCACCAGCAGCAATTGGGCAAAGACCGAGACCAACTTGAACAGGCCCCGGTCGAAGGCGCAGAGCAAACGCATGATGAATCCTATTGGCGTGGTACGCAAAGGATGGGAACAAAAGCGGCGGGACCGGAATCCCGCCGCCAGGGGGATGCGCCCCGGGTCGGGGCGGGCCCTGCTTACTTGGTGTCGCGGATCGCGTCGATCAGCTTCTTGTCGAACTTCTTGTAGTACTCGGGGTAGGCGGGCTCGACGGCGGCGGCGAAAGCGGCGCGGTCCACCTCGGTCACCTGCATGCCTTCCTTCTTCAGTTGCTCGACGCCTGTCTTCTCGATGTTGTCCACGTAGGCGCGCATGGCCTGGGCGGATTCCTTGCCGGCCTTATCGAAGTTGGCCTTGTCCGCGGCCGACAGGCCCTCGTACACGTTGGCCGACATCAGCACCAGGGCCGGGCCATAGACGTGGCCGGTCAGCGACAGGTACTTCTGCATTTGCGACAGCTTGGCCGAGGTGATCACCGACAGCGGGTTTTCCTGGCCGTCGATGGTGCCTTGCTGCAGGGCGGTGGCGACTTCAGGCCAGGCCATGGGGGTGGGCAGGATGCCGATCTGGCGGAAAGCCGTGATGTGGATCGGGTTTTCCGTGGTGCGGATCTTCAGGCCCTTGGCGTCGGCCGGGGTCTTGACCGGGCGGACGTTGTTGGTCAGGTGGCGGAAGCCCTGTTCGCCCCAGGCCAGGGCGATGATGCCGCGGCTGGGGAACTTTGCCAGCATATCTTGTCCGATCTTGCTGTCCAGCACGTTACGGGCGTGCGGCAGGTCGCGCAGC
Organism: Achromobacter sp. D7-1; assembly: GCF_059760445.1. Lineage (NCBI taxonomy): Bacteria > Pseudomonadati > Pseudomonadota > Betaproteobacteria > Burkholderiales > Alcaligenaceae > Achromobacter > Achromobacter sp. D7-1. The sequence continues at coordinate 50,571 of NZ_JCBAMT010000017.1, forward strand.
AGGAAGGGAATGTCGAAAACGCCGGTTTCGGGCACGAAGTTCAAGGTGGCGCCGGTCGAGACGATGGCCAGGTCGATGGTGCCGATCTGCAGGCCTTCGATCACTTCGCGTTCGCCGCCCAGCGCGCTGTTGGCGAATTGCTGTACCTTGTACTTGCCGCCGGTGGAGGCTTCGATGGACTTGGCCATCGCGTCGGCGCCGGCGCCGTAGTGCGAGGACGTGGACAGCGCATAGGCCATCTTCAAGGTGTTCTGCGCCGTGGCGGGCAGGGAGGTGGCGGCCGCGCAGGCGGCCAGAATCGTGGCGGCAAGCCAGGATTTACGCATTGTCTTCTCCAGGTTTGGGTATCTTTATGGGTGGCTTTGCCTCCCGCCCCGGGATGATATCGGGATTCGGCCCCGATCTAGGCCGTTGGTTAACATTGTGGAATGATGGATTTCCCTGATATGTCACGGGCCAGGCGCCCCGGTTTTTGGTCCACCCTGCGCCAGGGCGCCAGGATGATGATGCGCGACGCCCGCGCCGGAGAGCTGCGCCTGCTGGTGCTGGCGCTGGTCGTGGCGGTGGCCGCGGTGACCAGCGTCGGCTTCCTGGCAGACCGGGTCGGACGGGCGCTGGAGCGCGACGCCGGGCAGATGCTGGGCGCCGACCTGGTGCTGGATGCCGACGAGCCGGTGCCCGCGGCCTTCATGGATCAGGCCCGGGAACGCGGCCTGACCGTGTCCAGCACATGGCAGTTTCCCTCCATGGTGGGCGCTGGCAACGGCGCACAACTGGCCGCACTGAAGGCCGTCGAGCCCGGTTATCCGCTGCGCGGAGCCTTGCGCGTGGCGGGCGCGCCGTTCGAGCCCGACGCCGCGACGCGCGATATTCCGCCCGAGGGCGCGGTCTGGGTGGATGGGCAATTGCTGTCGCTGCTGAACCTGAAAGTAGGCGACATGCTGAACGTGGGCGACGCCCATCTTCGGGTGGACCGCGTCATTACTTACGAACCGGACCGCGGCATGCAGTTCGTCAACGTGGCGCCGCGGGTGCTGCTGCGCGCCAGCGACCTGCCGGCCACCGGCCTGATCGCGCCGGGCAGCCGCATCGGCTATGCCATGTTGGTCGCGGGCCAGCCGGACGCCGTGGCGGGGTACTCGTCCTGGCTCAAGCAGAATTTGAAGCGCGGCCAGAAGGTCGCCACCCTGGAGTCCGGCCGTCCGGAAGTGCGCCGCACGTTGGACCGGGCGCAGCGTTTCCTGTCGCTGGTGGCGCTGCTGGCGGTGCTGATATCGGCGGTGGCCGTGGCCCTGGCGGCCGGCCGCTACATGACGCGCCACCGCGACGGCATTGCGGTCATGCGCTGCCTGGGCGCGGTGCAGTCGCAGGTGTCGCGCATGCTGACGCTGGAATTCACCCTGGTCGGCCTGTTCTCGTCGGCCGCGGGCTGCCTGCTGGGCTACGCGGTGCATCAGGTGCTGGTGATGCTGCTGGGCTCGCTCATCGATACCACCTTGCCCGCGCCCTCGGCCATACCGGCCTTGCAGGGGGTGCTGACCGGGCTGCTGCTGTTGCTGGGCTTCGCCCTGCCGGCGCTGGCCCAGCTACGCCACGTGCCGCCCGCCCGGGTGCTGCGGCGCGATGCCGATACGCTCAGCGCGCGCAGCGCCCTGGGCTATGTCCTGGGCGCCACGGGCTTCGCCCTGCTGATCTGGTGGTTCGCGGGCGACGCCAAGCTGGGCGGGGTGGTGGCGGGCGGCTTCCTGGGCGCCTTCGCCGTGTTTGCGCTGGTGGCCTGGCTCTGCATCCTGGGCCTGGCGCGCGTGCGCCGGCTGGCCGCCGGCTTGCCGGCGCTGCGCTTCGCGCTGGCTGGGGTGGTGCGCCGGCGCGCCGCCACCATTACCCAGGTCTGCGCGCTGGCGGTGGGCCTGATGGCGCTGCTGTTGCTGACCATGACGCGCACCGACCTGATCCAGGGCTGGCAGCGGACCCTGCCGCCGGACGCGCCCAACCGCTTCCTCATCAATGTGCAGCCGGACCAGCGCCAGGCCGTGACCGACGCGCTGACGCGCGAAGGCCTGGGCCGCATCGCGCTGGCGCCGATGGTGCGGGGGCGGCTGATCGCCATCAACGGCAAGCCCGTGGGGCCGGACGACTACGAGGAGCCCCGCGCCAAGCGCCTGGTGGACCGCGAGTTCAATCTGTCCTATGGCGACGAGCTGCCCTCGTCCAACCGCATCGAGCAGGGCCGCTGGCTGGAACCCGGCGCAGCCGAGGTGTCGCTGGAGTCCGGCCTGGCCAAGACGCTGGGCCTGGCGCTGGGCGACAAGATGACCTTCGACGTGGCGGGCCAGCAGGTCGAGGTGGCCGTTTCCAGCACCCGCCGGGTCGATTGGGATACGATGCGCGTCAATTTTTTCGCCATCCTGACCCCCGCCGCGCTGGCCGACATGCCCCAAAGCTGGATCACTTCCTTCTACTTGCCGCCCGAAAAGGCCTCGGTCCTGCCCGCGCTGGTGCGCGAGTTCCCGAACCTGACCGTGTTCGACGTGGGCGCCATCCTGCAGCAGCTGCAGTCCGTGCTGAACGAGGTGGGCAAGGCGGTGCAGCTGCTGTTCCTGTTCACCTTGGCGGCCGGCGTGCTGGTGCTGTCCGCGGCGCTGACCGCTACGCGCGACGAGCGCATGCGCGAGGCCGCCGTGCTGCGGGCGTTGGGTGCGACCCGCAGCCAGCTGGCGCGCTCCCAGCGCATCGAGCTGTGGGCGGTGGGCGGCCTGGCCGGGCTGCTGGCGGCGGCCGGCGCCACGGCGATCGCTTGGGCTTTGTCAACGCAGGTCTTTGATTTCACTATTACTCTCAGCCTCTGGCCGTGGCTGGCGGGCATCGCGGCGGGCATGCTGGGCGCCTGGGCGGGCGGCGCCCTGGCCCTGCGCGGCGTGTTGCGCACGCCGCCCCTGGTCACCCTACGAGAAACCTGATGCCGACGCGCGTCCATACGATTACCGAACCCGTGGAAAATTCCAGCAGCATTTTTGACCTACTCGGCGGCGAGCCGGGCGTGCGCGCCCTGGTGGACCGCTTCTATGACCTGATGGACATGGAGCCCGACCTGAAAGAACTGCGGGCCGCCCATGGCCCCAGCCTGGACCAGGCGCGCGACAAGCTGTTCTGGTTTCTTTGCGGCTACTTCGGCGGTCCGGACCACTATATAGAACGCTTCGGCCATCCGCGGCTGCGCGCCCGGCACCTGCCGTTCTCGATCGGCGAGGTCGAGCGCGACCAGTGGGTCACCTGTATCGGCCGGGCCATGGAAGACCAGGGCATAGCGCCGGCCCTGGTGGATCGCCTGCTGCAGTCCTTCTACGGCGTGGCCGATTGGATGCGCAATCGTGAAGGCTGAAGACGATTCCCGGTCCGGCGAACGGCGCCAGGCCTGGTCCGGCCCGCTGGGCGGGGCCATGCTGAGCGATCCCTCGCGGCTGGCCGAGGCTGGCCCGGACCTGTTCAACCCTGCGCACTACGGCGAGCGGGCACGGCCGGTGGACGCCGGCGGGCGCCAGGCGGCCTGGTTCGTGCAGGGCGCAGGCTGGCAGGGCGTGCTGCGCCGCTACCGCCGCGGCGGGATGATCGCGCGCATCAGCCGCGACGCCTATCTCTGGAACGGCGAGGCCCGCACCCGCAGCTTCCGCGAATACCGCCTGCTGGCCGCCATGCGCGCGCAGGGCCTGGCGGTGCCGGCGCCGCTGGCCGCCGCGTACTGGCGGCAGGGCCCGATCTACCGTGCCGCCATCGTGGTCGAGCGTATCCCCGGCGTGCGGCCCCTGGCCCAGATGCTGGCCGAACCGGTCTGGCAGGCGGCGGCCGAGGCTATCGTGCGCATGCACCGGGCCGGCGTCTGGCATGCCGACCTCAACGCCTTCAATATCCTGGTGGGCAGCGACGGCCGCGTCTGGCTGATCGATTTCGACCGCGGCACGCAAGGCGCCCTGTCGGACCGGCAGCGCGAGGCCAACCTGGAACGCCTGCGCCGCTCGCTGCGCAAGGTGGCGGGGGAAGAGGGCGAGCGCTTCTGGCTGCGCCTGCGCGACAGCTACTGGACGGCCTGGGGCGTGGGAATCCAGCCCTGATCCGGGCGCGGGCGGCCAATTGCCGCCATTGGGTCCAAATCGCGCCAATCAGCCGGCAAAGTTGGGCAGGTCATCGCTAAAAAGCTTTATCATTTCGCCTTTTGGTACTCCTGTCACATACGGCATAACGCAAGGGGGCTGGTGATGAAATTACGGGCGGGCATGCGCTGGGCGCTGGGGGCGATGCTGGTTACGGCGGCCTCTTCGGCTGCGGTGGCGCAGAACAAGGTCGTCAACGTCTACAACTGGGCCGAATACACGGCTCCGGACACGATTCCCGGTTTTGAAAAGGAAACCGGCATCAAGGTCCGCTATGACGTCTACGACAGCAACGACACCCTGCAGGCCAAGCTGTTGGCCGGCAAGTCGGGCTATGACGTCGTTGTCCCGTCCACGCATTACGCCTCGCGCCAGATCGAAGCCGGCCTGTTCCAGAAGCTGGACAAGTCCAAGATCCCGAACTGGAAGTACCTGGATCCCGAAATCATGGCGCTGGTCGCCACCGTCGATCCCGGCAACGAGTACGCCATCCCCTGGGGCTACGGCACCAACGGCCTGGGCTACAACGTCACCAAGGTCAAGCAGATCATGGGCGATGGCGTGGACCTGGCCAACTGGGACATGATCTTCAAGCCCGAGAACGCCGCCAAGCTGAAAGAGTGCGGCATTTCGATGCTGGACGAGGCCGCCCAGGTGTTCCCGGCCGTGCTGAAGTACCTGGGCAAGGACCCCAACAGCACCAACGCGGACGACTACAAGGCCGCGCTGGAAGTGCTGATGAAGATCCGCCCGTACATCCGCCAGTTCAGTTCGTCCGGCTACATCGACGAGCTGGCCGTGGGCGACCTGTGCATGGTCTACGGTTTCTCCGGCGACGTGATGATCGCCCGCAAGCGCGCCCAGGACGCCAAGAAGGCGTATGAAGTGAACTACTTCATTCCCAAGGGCGGCGCGCCCGCCTGGTTCGACCTGATGGTCATCCCCAAGGATGCGCCGCATCCCGAAGAGGCGCTGGCCTTCATCAACTACATCGAAACGCCCAAGGTGCACGCGGCCATCACCAACACCATGTTCTACCCCAACGCCAACAAAGAGGCGCGGCAGTACGTGGTCAAGGACGTGGCCGACAACCCCATGATCTACCCGCCGGCGGAGGTCTCCAAGACCCTGTACGTGATCAAGGCGCTGCCCTTGAACATCCAACGCCTGCAAAACCGGATGTGGTCCGAGCTGAAGTCTGGAAGATAAGTCATCATGAGCGATAGCCGTTACTCGGCGCAGCATTCGGCCGATCCGGACGAGTTCGTTCGGATCTCCGATGTCGTAAAGATCTTCGGCGATGTGGTCGCCGTCCGTTCCGTCAATCTCTCGGTCAAGCGCAACGAGATCTTCGCCCTGCTCGGCAGCTCGGGCAGCGGCAAGTCGACCTTGCTGCGCATGCTGGCGGGCTTCGAGGAGTCCACCTCGGGCCAGATTTTCCTGGACGGCGAGGACATCACGCACGTGCCGCCATACCGCCGGCCCGTGAACATGATGTTCCAGTCCTACGCGCTGTTCCCGCACATGACGGTCGAGGCCAACGTGGCCTTCGGCCTGAAGCAGGAAGGCGTGGACCGGGCCGAGATCCATGATCGCGTGTTCGAAGCCCTGGACCTGGTCCAGATGGCCGGCTATTCGCGCCGCAAGCCCAACCAGTTGTCGGGCGGGCAGCAGCAGCGCGTGGCGCTGGCGCGCAGCCTGGTCAAGCGGCCCAAGCTGCTGCTGCTGGACGAACCCATGTCCGCGCTGGACAAGCAGATCCGCCAGAAGACCCAGATCGAACTGGTGAAGATCCTGGAGCAGGTCGGCGTGACCTGCATCATGGTCACGCACGACCAGGAAGAAGCCATGACCATGGCCCACCGCCTGGCAGTCATGACCGAAGGCCAGATCGTCCAATGCGGCACGCCGCAGGACGTCTACGCCTTTCCGAATTCCCGCTTCGTCGCCAGCTTTATCGGTTCGACCAATATGTTCACCGGGACCATCGTGGTCGACGAGCCCGATCACGTCGCCATCGAGTGCGGCGAACTGACCCGTCCGCTCTTCGTCAACCATGGCGTGAGCGAGCCGCTGGGCATGGAAGTGCACGTCTCCATCCGGCCTGAACGGCTGGTGGTGTCGCGCGAGCAGCCCGAGGCCGAATACAACTGGGCCCACGGCATGGTCAGCCACATGGCGTGGATGGGCAGCTACGCGCTCTATCAGATCCGCCTGGATTCCGGCAAGACGGTGGAGGCCAGCGTGCCCAGCCAGTTGCTGGTCCAGATGGATGCGCCCGGCATCGACGAAGAGATCTTCGTCAGCTGGGACGCCGACAGCGCCACGGTGCTGGCGTCATGATCCGCTTTTCGCCCCGCGACTGGTTGCCGTCGGGCCGGGCGCTGGCAGTGGTGCCGCCGTTCGCCTGGCTGGTGCTGTTCCTGCTGGTGCCGTTCCTGCTGGTCCTGAAGATCAGTTTCGCCGAGCTGAAGTTCGGCATTCCGCCGTATACCTCGCTGGCCGAATTCAAGGACGAGGCGGTGCAGTTCAGCCTGCACCTGCGCGGCTACATCCTGCTCTTCACAGACAGCCTGTACTTCGCCACGTATCTGAATTCGGTGAAGATAGCCGCCATCACCACGCTCTTCTGCGTGCTGATCGGCTATCCCATCGCCTACTACATCGCGCGTTCGTCGCCCGCCGTGCGCAACCTGCTGCTCTTGGGCGTGATCCTGCCGTTCTGGACTTCGCTGCTGCTGCGCGTCTACGCCTGGGTGGGCATCCTGCGCAACGACGGCCTGCTCAACAACCTGCTGCAGGGCCTGGGCATCATTTCCAGCCCGCTGGAAATCTATCGTACCGACGTCGCCGTCTATATCGGCATGGTCTACGCCTATCTGCCGTTCTTCATCCTGCCGCTGTATGCCACGCTGGTGAAGATGGACCTGCGCCTGCTGGAAGCCGCCTACGACCTGGGCGCCAAGCCTTGGCAGGCCTTCTGGCAGATCACCGTGCCGCTGTCGCGCCAGGGCGTGATCGCGGGCGCCATGCTGGTGTTCATCCCGGCAGTGGGCGAATACGTGATCCCGGAAATGCTGGGCGGCGCCAATACGCTCATGATGGGCCGCGTGATGTGGAATGAATTCTTCAACAACGCCGACTGGCCCATGGCCTCTGCCGTGACCTGCGTGATGGTGCTGTTGCTGCTGGTGCCGCTGGTGGTCTTCCAATACAACCAGGTCAAGCAGCAGGAGCAGGCGAGCGGAGGCCGCAAATGAACGGGCCCAACAAGACTTTGCGCGCCATCGTGCTGGGGCTGGGGTACTTCTTCCTGTACGTGCCCATCATCAGCCTGATGGTGTTCTCGTTCAACGAGTCGCCCACCGTCACGTCCTGGACCGGCTTCTCGTTCCGCTGGTATCACTCGCTGTTCAACGACGACGCGCTGCTGCGCGCGGCCTGGCTGTCGTTCCGCATCGCCGCCATGACCGCCACCGCCGCGGTCATCATCGGCACCTGGGCCGGTTACGTGCTGGGCCGCATGGGGCGCTTCCGCGGCTTCGCGCTGTACGTGGGCATGCTCAGCGCGCCGCTGGTCATCCCCGAAGTGGTGCTGGGCATTTCGCTCCTGCTGATGTTCGTGGAACTGCGCGGCAGCCTGGGCTGGCCCGCGGAGAACGGCATCTTCACGATCTGGGTGGGCCACGTGACCCTGTGCATGGCCTTCGTGGCGGTCGTCATCCAGACGCGTATCCGTGACCTGGACCGTTCGCTGGAAGAGGCTGCGCTGGATCTGGGCGCCACGCCCATGACCGTGTTCTTCAAGATCACGCTGCCGCTGATCGCCCCGGCGCTGGCCTCGGCCTGGCTGCTGTCCTTCACCCTGTCGCTGGACGACGTGGTGCTGGCCTCGTTCCTGTCCGGCCCCAGCTCCAGCACGCTGCCCATGGAAGTCTTTTCGCGGGTGCGCCTGGGATTGAAACCCGAGATCAACGCGCTGGCGACCCTATTCATCCTGGCGGTCGGCACCTGCGTGATCCTGGCCAACCGCATGCAATGGCGCAAGGAGTCCGAATCCAAATGAAGCAAACCACCCTGTACGGCCTGACCAAATGCAGCACCTGCGTCAAGGCGCGCGACTGGCTCACCGCGCATGGCGTCGCCCACGCGTTCGTGGACTACCGCGACAACCCGGTGCCCGCGGCCACGCTGAAGTCCTGGGCGGACCAGGTCGGCGGCTGGGAAAAGCTGGTCAATCGCACGTCCATGACCTGGCGCAACCTGCCCGAAGATCGCAAGACGGCGCACACCGATGCCCAGTGGAGCCAGTTGATCGCCGAGTATCCGGCGCTGGTGCGCCGCCCGGTTACGGTCACGCCCGATGGCGAGGTGAGCGTTGGCTTCAGCGAAAAACGCTACGGCGAACGGTTCGCCTGAGGCGCGGGCCCAGTCCGGCCAGGCGCCAGGCGCTGCCGGCCAGGTATTGCCCGACGCCTTTTTCGACCGCGACGCCTTGCAGCTGGCGCGTGAGCTGCCGGGCAAGGTCATCCGGCACCGCGTGGGCGACCTGTGGCTGTCGGCCCGCATCATCGAGACCGAAGCCTATTACCTGGAAGAGAAGGGCAGCCATGCGTCGCTGGGGTACACGCACAAGCGACGGGCCCTGTTCATGGACGGCGGCACGGTCTACATGTACTACGCCCGTGGCGGCGATTCGCTGAACTTCAGCGCCGGCGGGCCGGGCAATGCCGTGCTGATCAAATCCGCCTATCCCTGGACGGACACGCTGTCCGGACCGCAGGCGCTGGCCCGCATGCTGCAGTTGAATCCGGATGCGCAGGGGCGGCCGCGGCCGGTCTCCGGCCTGTGCGCCGGCCAGACCCTGCTGTGCCGGGCGCTGGGCCTGAAAGTGCCGGACTGGGACGCGCGCCGTTTCGATCCGCAGGCACTGTATGTGGAGGATGTGGGGGAATCGCCCGAGGCCCTGATCTGCACCACGCGCCTGGGCATTCCGCTGGGGCGGGACGAACACCTGCATTACCGTTACGTGGACCCGGCCTACGCGGCCTACTGCACGCGCAACCCCTTGCGCCGCGGACAGCGCGCCGGACACGACTATGTATGGGTGGACCGCCAGGGCGTGGTGCTGCCGGAGGCGCCGCAGCCGTAGCCATCTGGACGGCGCCGTGGCTGTACCTGCGGCGGGCGCATCAGAATGCGCCGGTGGCGATGCGCTCGGCCAGGGCTGCGCGCATGCGCGCGTACTTGCGGTGGATGCGCCGGCTGTTCAGGCGTTTGCTCCAGGCATAGATCGGAATCAGCGGCAGCCCGCCGAAGCCATCGATCAGGTATAGCCCCTGCTTGCCGTCGGCGTTCAGGCCGCAGGCGATGTTGCTGGCGGAAACGTCGTGCAGGACCACGTGGGCATCGGCCAGGTCTTCGAAGAATTCGTCGAGCTGCGCGCTGAGGGCGTCGTCCAGCTTGCCTTGCCTGGCCAGGTCCGTGACCGTGGGGGCGATGTTGCCGTGGGCATCGCAGATTTTCTCGACCACCAGGCCCAGGCCCAGGGTGGTTTGGGCGACGCCCAGAATGCGCGCCATGGGCACCTGCCATACGCCCGAGGGACGGGTGGTGGTGGTGACGTATTCCGAGAATTCGGTCAGGTAGACGCGGTACGCGCTTTCGCGTTGGTATTGTTTGTACCAGCGCTTGAACGGACGGGCTTCCAGGTAAATCGCGCGGGCGCGCATGTCCATGACCTTGACGAGCAAGGAAGGTATGTTGGGGTGCTGGAAGATGTGCCTGTCGTGGCCGGAGGCGACCGGCGTGGCGGCGTTCAGGTCCAGCGGTCCGAAGATGGACTGGAAGGAAGCCTGAGGCGCACAGGGCGAGGGATCTGCGGGGTTCAAGGGAGAAGCAAGCCTGTTTGGATGCACCAGAGTTTAATCCCTAGCTTCCGATTGTCAGTCCGGTCGCGTCGGATCTAGGTCGGATTTACCGCGGTGGATGTGGTCCGGGTCCTACAATCCCGGCTTTGGAGACGCATCTTTTGAACGACATTCATCTGCTTTGGATTGCCGCGGGCGGCGCTGTTCTGGCCTTTCTGGCGGCCTTGCTGGCCTGGCTGCGCCCGCCCGCAAGGGACGACCGGCTCGACGCGCTGCTGGAAAGCCTGGAGCGGACCGAGCGCGCGCTGCGCTCCGACATCGCGGAAGGGCAGCGCGGCCTGCGCAGCGAATTCGCGGACTCCACGCGCGCCCTGCGGGTGGAGCTGTCGCAGTCGCATGGCGATCTGCGCGCCGGGCTGTCGCGCGATGCGCAGGCCGCGCGCGCGGAGTCGGCGGAATCCCTGGCGCGCTTCGCCGCGGGCTTCTCCGAGCAGTTGCAGGGCCTCATCCAGATCAACGAGCGGCGCCTGATGGAAGTGCGCGCCACGGTGGATCAGCGCCTGCAATCGTTGCAAACCGACAACAGCGCCAAGCTCGATGAAATGCGCCGCACCGTGGACGAAAAGCTCCACGCCACGCTGGAGCAACGCCTGGGCGAGTCCTTCAAGCTGGTGTCGGACCGCCTGGAGGCCGTGCACAAGGGCCTGGGCGAAATGCAGGCGCTGGCTGCCGGCGTGGGTGACCTGAAACGGGTGCTGACCAACGTGAAGTCGCGCGGCACCTGGGGCGAAGTGCAACTGGCCAGGTTGATCGAGGACAACATGACGCCGGACCAGTACGCCAGCAATATCAAGCCCGTGCCGGGCAGCGATGCGGTGGTGGAGTTCGCCATCCGCCTGCCGGGACGCGGCGACGGCGGCGAACCTGTCTGGCTGCCGATCGACGCCAAGTTCCCCAAGGAAGAGTACGAGCGCCTCATGGACGCGCAGGAAGCCGCGGATACCGAAGGCGTGAAGAACGCCGGGGCCGCGCTGGGCCGTGCGGTCGAATTGCAGGCGCGCCTGATCGCCGGGAAGTACGTGGCGCCGCCGCACACCACCGACTTCGCCATCATGTTCCTGCCCACCGAAAGCCTGTATGCCGAGGTGTTGCGCCGCCCGGGCCTGCTGGACAAGCTGCACGACCTGCGCGTCAACGTGGCCGGCCCCAGCAACCTGGCGGCGTTGCTGAACAGCCTGCAGATGGGTTTCCGCACCTTGGCCATCGAGCAGCGCTCGTCCGAGGTCTGGCAGGTGCTGCGCGCGGTCAAGACGGAATTCGGCAAGTTCGGCGAATCCCTGGCCAGCGTCAAGAAGACGCTGGACACCGCCAGCAACAAGATCGGCCAGACGGAAGTCCGTACCCGCGCCATGCTCAAGAACTTGAAGGCCGTCGAGGCGCTGCCCGAAGCCGATGCCCGGCTCCTGCTGGGCGCGGTGGACGAGGGCGCTGCCGCGGACGACGAGGAAGACCAGGAGGGACTGCAGGCCGCGGGCCCGAACTGATCCGGCCGCAACGGCATCGCAGGGGCGCGCGCTTGTTGCCCGCCGCGACTGCCGATATCCTGGCGCTAGCGGCGATCCGCCGTCGACACCTGGAGCATTGCAAGCATGAGCACCGCTGAACGCCATGATTCCTCCACCCTGGACGCGACGGCGCTGGGCGCCGATATCGCGCAAGGGGCCACCACTGCGCTTGCTGCGATGCAGCAGGCGGTGGACCGGGTGGCGGCCCGCAATCCCTCGATCAACGCCGCCTGCGGCCTGCAGGCGGAAATCGGCTTGCGGCTGGCGCAGTCGCTGGACGAGGATCTCGCCGGCCTGTCGCAGGCGCAGCGCTTGGCGCAGCTGCAGGACCGTCCGTTCCTGGGCGTGCCCACCTTGCTCAAGGACCTGGGCACCGCCGCGCTGGGCCTGCCCAGCGCCATGGGCTCGGTGCTTTATGGCCAGGTGGTATGGAATGTCGACGCCGAGATCGTCAAGCGCTACCGCCGCGCCGGCCTGATTCCGTTCGGCCGTACGACCAGCGCAGAGCTGGGCCTGAGTCCCACCACCGAATCCCCGGTCTACGGCCCGGCTACGCAGAATCCCTGGAAGACCGGCCACAGCGCGGGCGGATCCAGCGGCGGCGCGGGCGCGGCGCTGGCCAGCGGCATGGTGCGCATCGCCCATGGCAGCGATGGCGGCGGGTCGATCCGCATTCCTGCGTCCTGCTGCGGCGTGCTGGGCCTGAAGCCCTCGCGGGGCCTGATGCCGCTGGGCCCGCTGAAGGGAGAGGGCTGGGGCGGCCTGGCCACCGAACACATGATGACCCTGTCGGTGCGCGACTGCGCCGCGTCGCTGGACATCAGCGCCGGCGCCGACGTGGGCGCGCCTTATGCCGCGCCGGCGCTGCCCGCGGACTCCTACCGCGCCGTGGTGGCGCGGGTCGCCGCCGATCCGCAGTCGGCCCCGCGGCGCCGCATCGCCTTCGTCAACACGACCTACGAGGGCGAGGCCATCCATCCCGAAGTGGCGGCCACCGTGGACGAGGCCGTCCGCCTCTTCGCTTCGCTGGGCCATGAACTGGCGCCCGCCGCGCCGCCGGTGGGTTCCGAGGAGGTCTTGTCGCCCATGCTGCCGCTGATCGCGAGCGCGGCGGCCAACGCCATCGATGCCTTCGTGGCCGCGCGCGGCCGCCGCCTGGCTGCCGATGAACTGCAGCCGACCACGCTGGGCGCGCGCGAATACGCCCGCGCGATCTCCGGCGCGCAATACGTGGCCTGCGTCGATACCTGCCACGAGATCACGCGCCGGGTCGGCCGCTTCCTGGAACGCGACGGCGCGCAGGGCTATGACCTGTTCCTGAGCCCGGTGCTGGCGCAGCCGCCGGCGCCCATCGGCCGCTACGCCATGGACAATGCCGACTACCTGGCCTACCGTTTGGGCAAGAAGGGCGTCATCGGCTATTCACCGTTTGCGCCTTTGGCCAACCTGACCGGCATGCCCGCCATCTCCATCCCCTTCGGCATGTCGTCCGACGGCCTGCCCATCGGCATCCAAGTCATGGGGCCGCTGGGCAGCGAGGCGCTGCTGCTGGAACTGGCGGCGCAGGTCGAGGCGCTGCGGCCCTGGGCCCTGGTGGCGCCGATGGCCAGGTAGGGCGCAAGGGGCAGACCGCGCCGCGGGCCAGCGGCGCATCAATGGACCGATCCAGGGAGCCGCCATGTCATCGTTCGCGACGCACGCCGTATCCAACCAGGTGCCGCCCCTGGAGGACTACTCCCTGTACGAGACCGATCCGGCCTTGCGCGAGGCGGTGCGGCGCGAAGGCGCGCAAGCCTGGGTGTCAGACTTGGCGGCACATGGCGCCTGGCTGGGCCGGGCGCAGACGCTGGAGGCCGGCGCCCAGGCCAACCGCTGCCCGCCGCGCCTGATCAGCTACGATCGCGGCGGCCACCGCATCGACCGCGTCGAATTCCACCCGTCATGGAATCTGCTGATGGGCGGCATCATGGCGCGCGGCCTGCACAGCCGCGCCTGGGCGCAGCCCGAGCCGGGCGCGCAGGTGGCGCGGGCCGCCGCCTATGTGATGCAGGGCCAGGTCGAGGCGGGCACCTTGTGTCCCACCACCATGACTTTTGCGGCGCTGCCGCTGCTGCAGCGCGAACCCCCAGGCGTGGTTGATTTCGGCGGGCAGTGGCTGAACGCCTTGTATTCCCGCGAGTTCGACGGCGCCGACGCGCCGCTGGCCGCCAAGCGCTCGGCCCTGATAGGCATGGGCCTGACCGAAAAGCAGGGCGGCTCCGACCTGCGCGCCGTCACCACGCGCGCCACGCCGGTGGGCGCGGCCGGCCGTGGACGCGCCTATCTGCTGGTGGGGCACAAATGGTTTTTCTCGGTGCCGCAAGCCGACGCGCACCTGGTGCTGGCGCAGACCGATGAAGGGCTCAGCTGCTTTTTCGTGCCGCGCTGGATACCGGACGGGCCGCGCAATGCGGTGCGCGTGCGCCGGCTGAAGGACAAGCTTGGCAATCGCAGCAATGCCAGCGCCGAGGTCGAATTCGAGGACGCGTGGGGCGTCATGGTGGGCGAACCGGGCCGCGGCCTGACGGTGCTGCTGGAGATGGCGGCCACCACGCGCCTGGATTGCGTGTTGGGCAGCGCGGCGCTGCTGCGGCAGGCGCTGGTGCAGTCGGTCCATCATGCGCGGCATCGGCGCGCCTTCGGCAAGCCCCTGATCGAGCAGCCCCTCATGCGCAACGTGCTGGCCGACCTGGCGCTCGAAAGCGAAGCGGCCATGGCGCTGGGCCTGCGGCTGGCGCGCGCGGTGGACGAGCGCGCCGACGCCTCAGCGCGGGCCCTGGTCCGCGTGGGTACGCCCGCCGCCAAACTGTGGGTCTGCAAGCGCGCCATCGCCGCGGTGGCCGAATGCATGGAGGTCTGCGGCGGCAACGGCTACGTGGACGACGGTCCCATGCCCAGGCTTTACCGCGAAACGCCGGTCAACTCCATCTGGGAAGGTTCCGGCAACGTGATGGCGCTGGACGTGCTGCGGGCCTTGCAGCGCGAGGCCGCAGCGCTGCCTGCACTGGAGCGCGAGTTCGGGCAGGCGACGGGGCAGTACCAGGACTTCGACGACGCGCTGGCGCGCTGGCGGGCCTTGCTGGCCGATGACGCCCAGGCCGAGTTCCAGGCTCGCCGCATCGCTGCAGGCCTGGCGCGGCTGTGGCAGGCCGCCTTGCTGATCCAGCATGCGCCCGCGCCGGTGGCGCAAGCCTTCGCCGCCAGCCGCCTGAACACGCGCGGCGGCGTGTTCGGCGAACTCGCCGCCGGCACGGATGCCCAGGCGATCCTGGCGCGGGCGTGGCCCGCCGCCGCATGCTAAATTTCCTGGCTCGAGCAACCTTCCCGCATTTTTCGCCATGCTTTCCCAGCAAGAACTCAAGCAGCAAGCCGCCGACGCGGCCCTGGAATTCGTTGAACAGGTCGCCGGCCCGGACGCCATCATCGGCGTGGGCACGGGGTCCACGGCCGATCTCTTCATCGATGGCCTGGCCCGTTTCAAGGGCCGGATCGGCGGCACGGTGGCCAGCTCCGAGCGCAGCGCCGCCCGGCTGGCCGGGCATGGACTGAAGGTGCTGGACCTGAACGACATCACGACGATGCCGATCTATGTCGACGGCGCCGACGAGATCGACGCCAACCTGCACATGATCAAGGGCGGCGGCGGCGCGCTGACGCGCGAGAAGATCGTGGCCTCGGTGGCCGGGCGCTTCATCTGCATCGCCGACGAATCCAAGCTGGTGCAGACCATGGGCAAGTTCCCGCTTCCGGTCGAAGTCATTCCCATGGCCCGCGAGTCCGTGGCGCGCGCCCTGGCGACGCTGGGCGGCCAGCCCAAGCTGCGCGAGGGATTCGTCACCGATAACGGCAACATCATCCTGGACGTGTCCGGCCTGGCCATCACCGACGCGCAGGGCCTCGAAGCCCGCGTCAACAACCTGGCGGGCGTGGTGACTTGCGGCCTGTTCGCCATCGCCGGCGCCGACGTGGCGCTGCTGGCCACGCAGAACGGCATCCGCCGCCTGGATCGCCGCGCCTGAGACCTGCCGCGGCTCCTGAACCGGCACCCCGGCCGCCTTGCCTTGCAGGCGCCCGGGGGCGCATTCATAATCCTGTCACACTTGGGTCATAACCTTGCGGGTTGTGCAGGCCCACCTTGTAATTTCCTTTTTTCAGGGCAGTGCAATGAGACCAACCACGCAGGGAGCCCGGATGTCGGAGCATACAAACAAGCAGTTCGATGCGGACCTCGAAAGCGTCCGTTCGCAGTTCCTGCAAATGGGCGGCTTGGTGGAAGCCATGATCCAGGAGGCCATCGACGCGCTCGCCAGCGGCGACATGTCCTTGGTCGACAAGGTTCGTGAGCGGGAAAAGGAAGTCAACCGCCACGAAGTCGAAATCGACGAAAGCATCAGCCGCATCCTGGCACGCCACCAGCCCACCGCCATCGACCTGCGCATGCTGATGGCCGTGTCCAAGATGCTGACCGACATGGAGCGTTCCGGCGATGAAGCCGAGAAGGTCGCCACCGTCGCGCGCCGCATCCACGAGGCCGAGCTGCGCCATATTCCGGTGATCGAACTGCGCCACATGGCCGCCGCCGTCCGCACCATGCTGCATCAGGCATTGGACGCGTTCGCCCGCCTGGATCCCATCCAGGCCGCGGCCGTCGTGCGCAGCGACAAGGAAGTGGACAAGGAATGGAAGGGCGCGCTGCGTCACCTGATCACCTACATGATCGAAGATCCGCGCACCATTTCGCGCGCCATCGACATGATCTTCATCGCGCGCGCGCTGGAACGCATCGGCGACCATGCCAAGAACATGTCCGAGCGCGTCATTTACATGGTCAAGGGTGCCGACGTGCGCCACACCGGCGTGAAGAACACCGAGCGCTTGGCGCGCGGCGAAGAAGAAGAGGGCACGGAAGAGTAATCATCGCTGTCGGACGCCCGGCGGGTTCTCGCCGGGCGTTTGGCGTCGAAGCCTGCGTTGCGGCGTCCCTCAGACGCCTCGCGTCAGTCCAGCGGCAGCGTCGCCCCAGCTTGCAGGCGCGGGTCCGGCAGGCCGGGTTTGCCGGCGTCGACGCGGCCGGCCAGCCTGCGGCAGAAGGCCGGCATGGCGGGCGCGCTGATCTCCAGGGCGTACCACCCCTGGCAACCGCCATAGGCGAGTTCCAGCGCGCCGTCCGCCTGCACGTGCGCCATGGCGCACCAGCCGTCGCCGATGCGCGACTCCACTTTCACCGGCTGCGGCGCCTCGCCGCGATTGACGAGACGCAGGCTCAGGCCAGTCGCCGTCGGCGTGACTTGCGCCTCCAGTGCGCCGGCATCGCGCGCATCGCCGCGGAACTGCCGGTGCAGGCCGTCGGGACCCAACAGCCACAAGTCATATGCGCCGCCATCGTGCAGGCGCCAGCCGTCGTCCAGCCGCGCGCCTGCGCCCACGGTATAGCGGCGCGGGGCAAGTTCCAGCGCGCGGCGGTCGTAGACATGCAGCACCGCGCCCGCGGCGCCGGGGTTGCGCAGGGTCAACCGGTAGTGTCCGCCGTCGGCGGCCATCCTGCCCTGGATCTCCAGCGCATAGGGCAGGGCGCAGGCCCGCCGCGGGCCTGAAGGGGCCGCGATATGGTCCCCGGCGAAATCGAAGGCCGAGGTCAGGTCGCCGGCGATCTCGCGCCGCCAAGCGCTGATATTGGGTTCGAGCACGCCGAAGCGCGCCTCCAGGAAGCGGATCACCGAGGTGTGGTCGAACACCTGGGAATTGACCCAGCCGCCGCGGCTCCAGGGCGAGACCGCCAGCATCGGCACGCGCGGCCCCAGGCCGAATCCGCGGCCGTGCAGGCCGGCGGGGTCGTCCGGCGTGGCGGCGCTGGGCCCGTGGCGCGCGTCATGGTATTCGCCATCCAGTTCGACCGTGGACAGGCCGCCCGACAGGCCGTCGGCTGCGCGGGCCGGCGGCGCGGGCGGCGGCATGTGGTCGAAGAAGCAGTCGTTCTCGTCGTAGGTGACGAAGAACACGCAGCGGCTCCAGACCTCCGGATTGCGGGTCAGGATGTCCAGCACGCGCTCCGTGTAGGCGCCGCCCCGGGCCGGCGACGAGACCTCGGGGTGTTCGGAATCGGCCGTGGGCGCAATGATCCACGACACCTGCGGCAGCGTGCCGTCGGCGATATCGCGGGCCAGTTGGTCCAGCGTGCAAGTGGACAGGCCGCGGTCGCGCAAGGGGGCGTCGGCGGCTGCGCCCGCATGCTGGCGCCGGTATTGCCGGAAGCCGGCCAGCGGGTTGTCGTGGTAGTTGTCCGCCATGTCCTGGTAGATGCGCCAATCCACGCCGGCGTCCTGCAGGCGCTCGGGATAGGTGGTCCAGGCGTAGCCTTCGCTGGCGGGGCCCGGGCGGTCAAACGTGTTGACCAGCGCCGGTCCTCCGGCCAGGCCTTGCGGATCATTGGTGCCGGTCCAGAGGAACAGGCGGTTGGGATTGGTGCCGGCGTGGATCGAGCAGTGATAGGCGTCGCACAGGGTGAAGGCGTTTGCCAGGGCGGTCTGGAACGGCACCTCAGCCCCGCGATAGGCGCCCATGCCCAGCCGGCTCTTGGCGGGCAGCCATTGATCCATGCGGCCGTCGTTCCAGGCGCGCTGCGCGTCGTCCCAGGTATGCGGCGTGATGTAGCCCACCTGCGCATCGCTGGCATATTCCGCCTGCAGGGCATAGGGACGAACCCGTGTTGCGCCGTCCGCCTGCGTCAGCACATTGCCGGCCAGCGTGGGCGCGGGATGCGGATCCGCGAATCCGCGCACCCCGGGCAAGGTGCCGAAATAGTGGTCGAAGGACCGGTTTTCCTGCATCAGGATCACCACGTGCCGCACGTCCTGCAGCGTACCCGTGCGGCGGTCGGGCGCGATGCCGAGCGCGCGTTCGATGGGCGTAGAGGGGGCGGCGGACGGGGACAGGCGCGATTCTTCTTTCATGACAGCGATGATACGGCCAGCGATGCTTGAATCTTAAGGCCGGCTTGGCGACGGGAGCCGGGGCCGGAAACGAACAGCCCCTCGCGGGCGAGGGGCTGGATCGGGTCGGTCGCCGCTAGCGGCGACCGGCGGAAAAGCACGGCCGGGTCAGGCCGAGGGCGGAACGTAGCCCTGCGCTTCGACGGTGCCGTCTTCGAACAGGAAGCGCTCCATCTGTTCTTTCAGATACTTGCGGGCGCGGGCGTCCGCCAGGTTCAGGCGGTTTTCATTGACCAGGCGCGTCTGGATGCCCTTCCATTCTTCCCAAGCTTCCTTGGAAATGCTCTGCCAGATCTTGGTGCCGAGTTCGCCGGGATAGGGCGGAAAATCCAGCCCTTCGGCTTCACGCTTCAATTTCACACAGTTGACGATACGGGCCATGGTTCGCTGCCGGAAGAAATGAGTAATCCTGCATTTTAACGGGCTTGGCGACCTGATGGCGCCAAGCCCCTGCGGACCCTGCGGGTAGCGTAGGTGTTACAGCTTCTTGATGAAGACCAGGCTGTTGCGCGAGCGGTTGTAGTTGTTCTGCTTTTCGCGCGGCAGGTCGGCGATGCCGCCTTGCACGAAACCGCGCTTCATGAACCAGTGCGAGGTCCGCGTGGTCAGCACGAACAGGCGCTTGGCGCCGGTGGCGCGCGCGCGCGACTCCATGTGGCGCAGCAGGATTTCGCCTTCGCCCGAGCCCTGCCATTCCGGATGCACGATCAGGCAGGCCATTTCGGCCATCTGTTCTTCGGCAAAGGTATGCAGGGCCGCGCAGCCGTAGATGACGCCGTCGTGCTCCAGCACGGTGAAGTTTTCCACGTCGCGTTCGACCACGCTGCGCGGGCGCGGCACCAGGGTGCCGTCCGCTTCCAGCGGTTCGATCAGGCTGAGGATGGCGCCCACGTCGTCGATGGTGGCGGCGCGCAGGTCGTCCAGCGTGTCTTCCACCACCATGGTGCCCACGCCGTCGTGAGTGAAGATTTCCAGCAGCACGCTGCCGTCCAGCGCGAACGGCAGCAGGTGGGCGCGGGCCACGCCGCGCTTGACCGCCAGCGAGGCGTATTGCAGGAAGGAATGGGTTTCCTCGTCGAGTTCGCCGCCGGCCAGCAGGGCGTCGGCATCGACCCGGGCCAGTTCGGTGTCCAGCGTGCCGTCGTCGTTCAGCACGCCCTGCGAGCTGGACAGGAAGATCAGTTTTTCAGCGCGCAGCGCCACGGCGACGCTGGTGGCCAGGTCTTCCATGGCCAGGTTGAAGGCGTCGCCGGTAGGGGAGAAGCCCAGCGGCGACAGCAGCACCACGGACGAGCCCTTTTCGATGGCGAACTTGAGCGCGTCGATGTCGATCTTGCGCACTTGGCCGGTGTGCTTGTAGTCCACGCCGTCCAGCACGCCGGTGGGGCGGGCGGTGACGAAGTTGCCGGAGATCACGCGGATGTGGGCGTGCGACATGGGCGTGTTCGGCAACCCCTGGCTGAAGGCGGCCTCGATGTCCAGGCGGATTTCGCCGGCGGCCTCCTTGGCGCATTCCAGCGCCGCGGCGTCGGTGGGCGACAGGCCGCGGTCGAATTGCTGGGTGTAGCCCTTCAGGCGCAGCTGCTCGTTGACCTGCGGACGGGAGCCATGCACCAGCACCAGGCGGATGCCCAGCGAGGACAGCAGCGACAGATCCTGCACCAGCGCGTTCAGCGCGCCGGCCTGCACCAGTTCACCGCCGAATGCCACCACGAATGTCTTGCCTCGGAACGCATGCACATAAGGCGCCACTTCTCGGAACCATCGGACGAACTGGGCGGGTGCGAATTCTGGGGCTTCGAGGGCGGAGACGGTGTCTGGTTCCAGGTCGGGCATGATGGGCGGAAGGATTCCTGAGAGTCGGTCAAAACGCGGCGCAGTGCCGCGCCATGGCGCCGTCAGGCGACGGCGTGGCGAAATTATATGACCGTCGCGCCCCGGCGCAGGAGGAAAAGAGTGCCAATTTGGTGCCGGATTTTCCGGTTTGGCCCCGGCGCGCCGCCAGGGCGTCCGCGGAAATTTATAATGCCGGGCTAACCGGACAAATCGTACATGCCTGAATCCTCCAGCCCGCGTGCGCCCAAGAGCGCGGACGCGGCGGCCGCGGAAGCGCGGAATGCGCGCCGAGCGCCGCGTCCCGAGCGGCCCATCCCCGTGGTGACCTACCCCGAAGACCTGCCCGTCAGCGCGCGGCGCCAGGAGATCGCGCGCGCCATCGCCCGCCATCAGGTGGTGATCGTCAGCGGCGAGACCGGCTCGGGCAAGACCACCCAGCTGCCCAAGATCTGCCTGGAACTGGGCCGCGGCCGCCAGAAGATGATCGGCCATACCCAGCCGCGCCGACTGGCCGCGACCTCGGTGGCCAAGCGCATCGCCGAAGAACTGAACACGCCCATGGGCGAGGTAGTGGGCTACCAGGTGCGCTTCAACGACCGCACCGGCCCCAACGCGTCCATCAAGCTGATGACGGACGGCATCTTGCTGGCCGAGTCGCAACGCGATCCGCTCCTGCGCCGCTACGACACCATCATCATCGACGAGGCGCACGAGCGCAGCCTGAACATCGATTTCCTGCTGGGCTACCTGAAGCAGCTGCTGCCGCGGCGCCCGGACCTGAAGATCATCATCACCTCGGCCACCATCGACGCCGAGCGCTTCGCGCGCCACTTCGCCGCGTCCGAGGACAAGCTGGCGCCCGTCATCGAGGTGTCCGGCCGCTTGTACCCGGTCGAGGTCCGCTACCGCCCTGTGCGCGAGGAACTGGCGGAAGACGAGGCCGCTCCGGCCAAGCCTGGCCGCGACCGCGAGCGCATGTCGGGCGACGAGGAGCGCGACCTGATCGACGCCATCGTCGACGCGGTGGACGAATGCGCGCGCCACGGCCCGGGCGATGTGCTGGTGTTCCTGCCGGGCGAACGCGAGATTCGCGAATCGGCCGAGGCGCTGCGCAAGCGCCATCCGGCCGGCACCGAAGTGCTGCCGCTGTACGCGCGCCTGTCGCAGGCCGAGCAGGAGCAGATCTTCCATCCGCGCACCAATGCGCGGCGCATCGTGCTGGCCACCAACGTGGCGGAAACCTCGCTGACGGTGCCGGGTATCCGCTTCGTGGTCGACAGCGGGCTGGCGCGCATCAAGCGCTATTCCTGGCGCAACAAGGTCGAGCAGCTGCGCATCGAGCCGATCAGCCGCGCCTCGGCCAACCAGCGCGCCGGCCGCTGCGGCCGGGTCGGCCCGGGCGTCTGCATCCGGCTCTACGACGAACTGGACTTCAACAACCGCGCGCCGTTCACGGATCCGGAAGTGCTGCGCTCGTCGCTGGCCTCGGTCATCCTGCGGATGAAGTCGCTGAAGCTGGACGATATCGAGCAGTTCCCCTTCGTCGAGGCGCCTCCGGGCCGCGCGGTGGCCGACGGCTACCACCTGCTGCAGGAACTGGGTGCGATCGAGCTGGCGTCGGCTGCGGACGACGACGCCGACGCCTCCCGCACCGGCGCGTCCTTCGTGTTGACCCAGACGGGCCACGAACTGGCCAAGCTGCCGGTCGATCCGCGCATCGGCCGCATGATCCTGGCGGCGCGCGAGCACCAGTGCCTGTCCGAAATGTTGATCATCGCCTCGGCTCTGTCGGTGCAGGACGCGCGCGACCGCCCCATGCAGGAACGCGAGGCGGCCGAGGCGGCGCATGCCAAGTTCGCCGACGACAAGTCCGAATTCATTTCCTTCCTGAAGCTGTGGCGCTGGTATGGCGAGCAGGTGCAGCACAAGGCCTCGCAGCGCAAGCTGGTGGCCTTGCTGCGGCAGAACTTCCTGTCGCCGATCCGGCTGCGCGAATGGCATGACGTGCATACCCAGCTGGCCGCCCTGGTGGGCGAGCAGGGCTGGCGCCTGAACCAGACCGAGGCCACCTACGAGCAGTTGCACATGGCGCTGTTGTCGGGCCTCTTGGGCAATATCGGTTTCAAGAGCGACGAAGGCGGCCACTACCAGGGCGCGCGCGAGATCCGCTTCCATATCCACCCCGGCTCACGGCTGGTGAAGAAGGCGGGGCGCTGGATCGTCGCGGCCGAACTGGTCGAGACCACGCGCCTGTACGCGCGCTGCGTGGCGCGGATCGATCCGGTGTGGCTGGAAAAGGTCGGCGCGCACCTGATCCGCAAGAACTGGTCCGACCCGCGCTGGGAAAAGAAGGCGGGGCAGGTGGTGGCCAACGAGCGGGCCACGCTCTACGGGCTAACCATCTACACGGGCAGGCGCATCCACTACGGCCGGGTCAATCCGACCCACGCCCGCGAGCTGTTCATCCGCCAGGCCCTGGTGCCTGGCGAGATCGACACGCGGCTGGCGTTCGTGGCGCACAACCGCAAGCTGATCGCGGGCATCGAGAAGCTGGAACACCAAACCCGCCGCCCCGACATCCTGGTCGACGACGAGCTGATCCACGCCTTCTACGATCGTCAGTTGCCGGCCGACATCTCGCAGACGGCCTCGCTGGAAAAGTGGGTGTCGGGGCTGGACAAGGCCTCCGCCGCCAAGCTGATGCTGACGCGCGACGAGCTGATGCGACACGAGGCCGCGGGCGTCACGACCGATGTCTTCCCCAAGAAGGTGGAATGGCAGGGCGTGTCGATGGCGCTGGACTACCACTTCGAACCGGGTTCGCCGCGCGATGGCGTGACCCTGTCGGTGCCGCTGTTCGCGCTCAACCAGATCGATCCGGCGCGCTGCGAATGGCTGGTGCCCGGCATGCTCAAGGAGAAGGTGCATCTGCTCCTGAAGTCGCTGCCGCAGAAGCTGCGCCGCCATTGCGTGCCGCTGCCGGACTATGCGGCGGGCTTCTACGAGCGCTGGTTCGAGCGCCAGGCCGATCCGCAGCAGGGGCTGGTGGACGCGATCATCGCCGATATGTGGGACCAGGTGCAGGTCCGCCCGGCGGCGGGCGATTTCAAGCTGGAGACTTTGCCGGCCCACCTGTTCATGAATTTCCGGGTGGTGGACGAGCATGGCCGCATGCTGGCGGCCGGGCGCAACCTGGCGCAGCTGCGCGCCGAATTCGGCAAGCAGGCGCAGGCTACATTCCAGCAATTGGCGGCCAGCG
The DNA here is from genome assembly GCF_059760445.1 of Achromobacter sp. D7-1. Classification (NCBI taxonomy): domain Bacteria; kingdom Pseudomonadati; phylum Pseudomonadota; class Betaproteobacteria; order Burkholderiales; family Alcaligenaceae; genus Achromobacter; species Achromobacter sp. D7-1. The sequence goes on from NZ_JCBAMT010000017.1 coordinate 74,277, forward strand.
ACACCCAGGTCGCCCAGGCGCTGGCGCATGAGAACCTGACCTCCTGGTCCTTCGGTCCCTTGCCGGAGATCATGGAGATCAAGCGGCGCGGGCAATCGGTGATCGGCTATCCGGCGCTGGTGGATCGTGGCGCGCATTGCGACCTGGACGTGTTCGACGATCCCGACGAAGCGCGCAAGCATCATCGGGCGGGCCTGCTCAAGCTGTTCCGGCTGGGCTTGCGCGAGCAGGTGAAGTTCCTGGAAAAGAACCTCACCGACCTGACCAAGATCAGCATGCTCTACATGACGCTGGGGACGCAGGAAGAGCTGCGCGACCAGATCATCGATTGCGCGCTGGGGCAGGCTTGCCTGGCCGAACCCTGGCCGGTGAACGAGCAGCAGTTCGAGGCCCGACGGGCCGAGGGCAAGGGCCGGCTGGGCCTTTTGGCGCAGGAAGTGGCGCGGCTGGCGGGGGCGGTGCTGACGGAGTGGGCGGCGGTGCAGCGCAAGCTGCCGCAGGCCAAGCCGCATGCGTCGGCCTATGCGGACTTGCAGGCGCAACTGGGGGCGCTGATGCCCAAGTGGTTCATCCGCGATACGCCTTATGCGCAGCTTGCGCATTTTCCGCGGTATCTGAAGGCGGTTCTGGCGCGTATCGACAAGCTGCGGGCGGATCCGGGCAGGGATGCCAAGCTGGTGGCGGAGATGGCGCCGTTGCTGACCCAGTATCAGCGGGCGCGGTCGGCGTTGAAGGGGGCGCCGGATCCGCGGCTGGATGAATTCCGGTGGCTGCTGGAGGAGCTGCGGGTGGCGTTGTTTGCGCAGGAGTTGCGGACGCCTATGCCGGTTTCTGTCAAACGGTTGATGAAGAGTTGGGAGTCACTGAAGCGTTGATCGCTTTTGTGATTCTCTATATTTCTATTGTGGTTTATTGTCGGGCGGGTTCTTCGTAGGTCGCCCTTCGGCGCGGGCGGCGTGGCGGCTCGCGCCCACGATTGCGGTCCGGAGCGTTCGCTCCGGACTCCCCCTGCCTCATCCTCGTCCTCGCCTTCGGCGACTCCTTCGGATTCCGTTGGGCGCATCGAGGTTGCGAGCCGCCACGCCGCCCGCGCCGAAGGGCTACGTGCGTCTTGGGTCGTCGCGATGTTGAAGCTGGTTGGTGGGGCGGGTCTTGCGGGGCCCGCCATTTTCGGCCGCCCGGGCGGCCGGAAATGGCATACGCGATGTCTTGCGTTGTGGCGGTGGACGCTCGCGCGATCTGGCTGAGGGGGCGCCCGGATTTTCCGGGCGCCTTTTCTTACAGGGCCAGGAAGCCCACGATGACCAGGGCGATCAGGCCGTACTTGGTGGCCTTGTAGACCGTGCGGTTCCAGGCCTTGAAGGCCTTGCGCTTCTGGTCGATGACCCAGTGGGCGTGGGTCAGCTTGTTGATGGCGCCTGTCTGGTCGCCGCCGTCGTTGGGCGAGCTGGCGGCGGACATGACGACGCGGCCGAACCAGCGGTTGAAGGCTTCGGCCCAGCGCCATTTCAGCGGACGCTCCACGTCGCAGAACAGGATGATGCGGTTCTCGTCGCTGTGGTTGTAGGCTTCGTGCACGTAGGTTTCGTCGAACACCACGCTTTCGCCGTCGCGCCAGCTGTAACGCTCGCCGTCGACGATGATGTGGCAGCGGTCATCGTTGGGAGTGACCAGGCCCAGGTGGTAGCGCAGGGATCCGGCAAACGGGTCGCGGTGCGGGTTCAACTGGCCGCCGGGCGGCAGTTCGGCGAACATCGCGGCCTTGACCTTGGGCAGGGTCTTCAGGATGGCGACGGTCTTGGGGCAGAGTTCCTCGGCGGACGGGTGGCGGGCGTCGTACCACTTCAGGTAGAAGCGCTTCCAGCCGTACTTGAAGAAGGAGTTGAAGCCGATGTCGTTATGGGTGTCGGCGGCCTTGATGCGGCGCAGCTCGGCCATCTGCATGGCTTCCTCGCGGATCGTCTCCCAGTTGTCGTCCAGCACCTTGAGTTCGGCGATTTCGCTCGTGGTCAGGTAGGGCGTGGGCGGCACGCGCGATGCCAGCACCATGAAGGCGTTGATGGGGGCGAGCAGCACGGAGTGGTCGAGCAGTTGCCGGCCCAGCGGCAGCTTGACGCGGCCGCGGAAGTGCGCAAACAGGATGGCGCTTAGCCAGATCCCGGGAATTAGCCATTTCATAGGTGAATCTCGTGCGTAAATCTCATGTCAACAATGAAGGATGACGTGCAACGCGTATTGTTACACAGCCGCCTGCGGTGTCTCTTGCGCAAGCGCAGAGGCCTCGGCTTGGACCGCGTTGACTAGGTACAATTCCCTTTATGTCCGAAGAAGCCGTAACAACCCCGTCCCCATTTGTTCACCTGCGCGTACACTCCGAATTCTCGGTCGTGGACGGCCTCGTGCGCATCCCCGACCTCATCAAGCGCGTGGCCAAGCTGGGCCAGCCCGCAGTCGCCCTGACGGATCTGTCGAACCTGTTCGGCCTGATCAAGTTCTACAAGGGCGCGCGCGGTGCCGGCATCAAGCCGATCGCCGGCTGCGATGTCTGGTTGTCCAACGATGACGACCCTGCCAAGCCTTTTCGCCTGTTGCTGCTGGTGCGCAACCATCAGGGCTATCTCAATCTCTGCGAATTGCTGTCCAAGGCCTTCCTGACAAACCAGGGCAAGGGCCGCGCGGAGATCCGCCGCGAATGGCTGCAGGGACAGGAGGGGCTGATCGCCCTGTCGGGCGGGCGCGGCGGCGACGTGGGCCAGGCGCTGGACGCCGGCAATGCCGTGTCGGCGCTGGCGCTGGCGCGCCAGTGGGCGCACCTGTTCCCGGGCAGCTACTACATCGAGTTGCAGCGCGCCGGCATGGACGGCGACGAAGCCTATACCCAGGCCGCCATGCGCCTGGCGAGCGAGGCCGGCCTGCCGGTGGTGGCGACGCATCCGGTGCAGTTCCTGGACGAATTCGAATTCCAGGCGCACGAGGCCCGGGTCTGCATCGCCGAAGGCGAAATCCTGGCCAACCCGCGCCGCGTGCGCCGGTTCAGCAAGGAGCAGTACCTGCTCAGCTCCGAGGAAATGGCGCGGCGCTTCGCCGACGTGCCCTCGGCGCTGGCCAACACGGTGGAAATCGCCAAGCGCTGCAATCTCAGCCTGGTGCTGGGCAAGCCGCGCCTGCCCAACTTCCCCACGCCGGAAGGCGTGGGTCTGGACGACTACCTGGTCCAGCTGTCGGAAGAGGGCCTGGAAAAGCGCATGGAGTTCCTGTTCCCGGACGCCGCCGAACGCGAGTCCAAGCGCGAGCAGTACTACGAACGCCTGCGCTGGGAATGCAAGACCATCATCCAGATGGGCTTCCCCGGCTACTTCCTGATCGTGCAGGACTTCATCAACTGGGGCAAGAACAACGGCGTGCCGGTGGGGCCGGGGCGGGGCTCCGGCGCGGGCTCGCTGGTAGCGTACGCCCTGGGCATTACCGACCTGGATCCGATCCGCTATGACTTGCTGTTCGAGCGCTTCCTGAATCCCGAGCGGGTCTCCATGCCCGACTTCGATATCGACTTCTGCCAGGACAACCGCGAACGGGTCATCGACTACGTCAAGGAAAAGTACGGCCGCGCCGCCGTGAGCCAGATCGCCACTTTCGGCACGCTGGGCGCCAAGGCCGTGGTGCGCGACGCCGGACGGGTGCTGGACATGCCCTACATGTTCTGCGACGGCCTGTCCAAGCTGATCCCGTTCAACCCGATGGATCCCTGGACCCTCGAACGGACCCTGAAGGACGAGCCCGCCTTCAAGGACCGCTACGAGCAGGAAGAGGAAGTGCGCGCGCTGGTGGATCTGGCCAAGCCGCTGGAAGGCCTGACCCGCAACATCGGCATGCACGCCGGCGGCGTGCTGATCGCGCCCGGCAAGCTGACCGACTTCTGCCCGCTGTATTGCCAGCCCGGCCAGGAAAACAGCGCGGTTTCGCAGTTCGACAAGGATGACGTCGAGGCCGCCGGCCTGGTCAAGTTCGACTTCCTGGGCCTGCGCAACCTGACCATCCTGGACTGGGCCGTGCGCTATGTGCGCCAGTTCAACGAGGACAAGCGCGACTTCGACGTCATGGCCCTGGCGCTGGACGATCCGGCCGCCTACAAGATCCTGTGCGACGCCAACACAACCGCGGTGTTCCAGCTGGAATCGCGCGGCATGAAGGAACTGCTGAAGAAGCTGCGGCCCAACACCTTCGAAGACATCATCGCCATGCTGGCCCTGTATCGACCGGGGCCGCTGGAATCGGGCATGGTGGACGACTTCGTCAACCGCAAGCACGGCCGCGCCGCGGTGGACTACTTCCACAACGACCTGGAAAGCACGCTCAAGAGCACCTACGGGGTCATCGTCTACCAAGAACAGGTGATGCTGATCTCGCAGATCATTGGCGGCTACTCGCTGGGCGGCGCCGACCTTCTGCGCCGCGCCATGGGCAAGAAAAAGCCCGAAGAAATGGCCAAGCACCGCGAGCTGTTCGAGCAGGGCGCCAAGGAAAAGGGCCATGACCCGGACCTGGCGGTCAAACTGTTCGATCTGATGGAAAAGTTCGCGGGCTACGGCTTCAACAAGTCGCACTCGGCCGCGTACGCGCTGATCTCGTACCAGACGGCCTGGCTCAAGGCCTACCATCCGACCGAGTTCCTGGCCGCCACCATGTCCTCGGACATGGACGACACCGACAAGGTCCAGATCTTCTGCCGCGACGCCCAGGACAATGGCGTCGAGGTGCTGCCGCCGGACGTCAACTTTTCCGGCTATCGCTTTGAACCGGTCGTCGACAAGCACACTAAGAACGGCAAGCCGCCGCGCACCATGCGCTACGGCCTGGGCGCGGTCAAGGGCACGGGGCAGGGCGCGGTCGAGGACATCCTGCGCGCGCGCAAGGAAGGCGGTCCCTTCCTGAACCTGTTCGACTTCTGCCGCCGCGTCAGCAAGCAGGCGGTCAACCGCCGCACCATCGAAGCCCTGATCAAGGCCGGCGCCTTCGACACCATCGAGCCCAACCGGGCGGCGATGCTGGCCTCGGTGCCCACCGCCATGGAAGCCGCCGAGCAGGCGGCGCGCAGCGCCAACCAGGCCTCGCTCTTCGGCGACGACAGCGGCGACGTGGTGGCAGGCGAACTGGCCAAGGTCGCACCCTGGGATCTGCACAAGAAGCTGACCGAGGAAAAGTCCGCGCTGGGCTATTACTACAGCGGCCACCTGTTCGATGCCTGGCGCGATGAAGTGCGCCGCATCGTCCCCATGCAACTGGTGCGGGTCGAGCCGCAGCGCGACCTGCAATGGATGTGCGGCGTGCTGGCCAGCGTGCGCGTCATGATGACCCGCCGCGGCAAGATGGTTTTCGCGGTGCTGGACGACGGCACCGCGCAGGTGGAAATCTCGGTCTTCAACGAGCTTTACGAAAAGCACCGCAACCGCCTGCGCGAGGACCAGCTCGTGATCGTCCAGGGCAAGGTCAGCAATGACGACTACTCCGGCGGCATGCGCATCGTGGCCGAACAGCTCTACGACCTGCAACTGGCGCGCGAAGCCCGCGCCAAGTCCCTGCGCGTCAAGCTCAACGGCAGCGCCGACGCCGCCCGCCTGCGGCAGATGCTGAACCCGTTCCGGGCCGAGCCGGAGAACGGCATTCCTGGCGTGCCGGTCGATATCGTCTATACCAAGAATAATTTCCTGTGCACGGTCCGTCTGGGCGAGGAGTGGCGCGTCCGCATGGCCGACACGCTGCTCGCCAACCTGAATGAATGGACCAAGCCGGATGGCGTGGAGGTCACCTATTGATGCCTATGCGTATCGTTCACTCGGAAGCCGCCACCAGCTTTGGCGGTCAGGAAGGCCGGATCTTCAAGGAAATGACGGCCATGCGCGCGCGCGGTCATCATATGGAAGCGATCTGCCAGCCCAAGGCGCTGTTGGCCGAACGCCTGTCGGACGCCGGCTTTCCGGTGCACACCCTGGAAATGGATGGCGCGGTCAATTACCTGAAGGGCATCGCCACCATCCGCGGCATCCTGCGCGAAGGGCGCTTCGACGTGCTCAATACCCACAGCCGGCGCGACACGGTCATCGCGGCGGCCGCCGGCCGGCTGGCGGGGACGCCGCTCATCGTGCGGACCCGGCATCTGTCCAACAAGGTGGGATCGCTCTGGTCCTACACCTGTCTGCCGCACAGGGTCACGACGGTCAGTGATCATGTGCGGCAACACCTCATCGACCGCGGCGTGCCAGCCGGCAAGGTGGCCACCGTCTATTCGCCCATCGTGCTGCCGCCGCCCGTGGAGCGTTCCACACTGCGCGAAGAGCTAGGCTTGGCCGATGACGACATCGTGGTCGGCTGTGTGGCCGTCATGCGCGCCACCAAGGGCCACAAGGACCTGATCGACGCGATCGCGCCGCTGATGGTCAGCCGGCCCAAGCTGCACCTGGTGTTCGTCGGCGGCGGTTCGCCGGTGTTCGAGCAGACCCAGGACTATGTGGCCGAGCTGGGTTTGCAGGACCGCATCCACCTGATGGGCATGCGGCGCGACGTGCCCAACCTGCTGGCGGGTTTCGACCTCTTCGCCCTGGCGACACAGCAGGAAGCGTCCGGCACCGTCTATGTCGAGGCGCAGGCCAGCGGCCTGCCCGTGGTAGGTACGGACGTGGGCGGCGTGTCGGAAATGTTCCGCGACGGCGAAACCGGCATCCTGGTACCGCCCAAGGATCCCGAAGCGCTGACTGCCGCGCTGGTGCGCCTGATCGACGATGCCGATCTGCGGCGGCGCATGGGCGAAGCCGGCCGCAAGATGGTCTGGGAAGAGGGCGTATTCTCGCCCGCCCGCCTGGCGGAAACCACCGAGGCCGTCTACACCAAATGGCTGGCGGAGCGCGCGGGATGAATGCGCCCAACGTCCCGGTGCTGATGTATCACCACGTCACGCCGGCCGGCGGCATGATAGCGGCGACGCCCGAGGTGTTCGAGGCGCAGATCGCGCGCCTGGCCCGCGCCGGCTACCAGTCCTTGTCCGCCGATCAGTTCGCGGCCTACCTGGCAGGCGGCGCCGCGCCCGAGCGCTCGGTGCTGATCACCTTCGACGATGGCTACCTGAACAACTGGGTGCACGCGCATCCGGTGCTGGCGCGCCACGGCATGCGCGCCGTGCTGTTCACCATCACCGGCTGGATCGGCGACGGGCCGGTCCGTCCGCATGCCGGCCAGGGCGGCCCCTTGCCCGCCACGCCCGACCACGACGCCTGCAAGCAATTGGTGGCGGCGGGCCGCGCCGACGAGGCCATGCTGCGCTGGAGCGAGATCGAGGCCATGCAGGCGGCGGGCACCTTCGAATTCCATTCCCACACCCATACCCATACGCGCTGGGACAAGGTCTGCGGCGCCGACCAGGACGCCAAGCGCGGCCATATCGCCCAGGAACTGCAGGATTCCCGCGACACCTTGACGCGTCGCCTCGGATCCGTCAGCGACCACCTCTGCTGGCCGCAAGGCTACTTCGACGGGGACTACGTGGCCGCGGCGCGGGCCGCCGGGTTCCGGCACTTGTACACTACCGACCCTTTCGGCCAGAACACCCCCGGCGCGGATCCCGAACATATTTATCGTTTCGCGGTGCGCAACCAGGGCGGCTCCTGGCTGAACCGGCGCATCTGGCTGTCGCGCGATCCCTTCTGGGGCCCGCGCTTTCATGCCTGGAAGGCCTGGAAAAAGCGTCTCAGGAATCGCGGATGAAGCTATCTGTCATCATCATCACCAAGAACGAGGTGGCGAACATCGCCGCCTGCCTCAAATCCGTGGCCTTCGCCGATGAGTTCATCGTGGTGGACTCGGGCAGCACCGACGGCACCGTCGAAGTCGCGCGCGCCCTGGGCGCCAGGGTGGAAGTCACCCCGGACTGGCCTGGCTTCGGTCCGCAGAAGAACCGCGCGCTGGACCTGGCCACGGGCGACTGGGTGTTGTCGATCGATGCCGACGAACGCGTCACGCCGGAACTGGCCCAGGAAATCCAGGACGTGTTGCGCGCGCCGCGCGCCGACGCCTACGAGATTGCGCGCCTGTCGAATTTCTGCGGCCGCGACATCCGCCACAGCGGCTGGTGGCCCGACTACGTGCTGCGCCTGTTCAAGCGCGGCACGGCGCGGTTCAACGACGTGGCCGTGCACGAGCGGGTAGTGCCGGCCAACGGCAAGCCGCTGCAGATGCGCGGCTATTTCCACCACTATCCCTACGACAACCTGGATGCGCTGATCACCAAGGTCAACCGCTATTCATCCGACGCCGCCGCCATGATGTACGCCAAGGGGCGGCGCACCTCGGTCTTCGGCGCACTGGGCCATGGCTTCTGGACCTTTGTGCGGATCTATCTGATCCGGCGCGGCTTTCTGGACGGCAAGCACGGCCTGGTGCTGGCTGTCGTCGCCTCGGCCGGCAGCTTCTTCCGCTACTCGAAGCTGATGTTCCTGGCCGAGAAGAAGAAGTGAAGATCCTCTATACCAACTTCCACGCCGGCAATGGCGGGGGCCACGTCACCTACATCATCAATCTGGCCAAGGCCCTGTCCAAGGACCACCAGATCACGATCGCGGCGCCGGCCACCAGCCGCCTGTACCGCTACGCCAAGGCGATTCCGGGGGTGACGGTCGAGGACATGCAGTACACCACGCGGCCTTCGTCCTGGTTCAAGGACCGCTCGCGGCTGCGCCGCCTGATCAAGGCCGGCGGCTTCGACATCATCCACGCCAACGGTTCGGCCGACCACAAGCAGGTCATGCTGGCCACGCTGGGCATGCGCCGCCGCCCGCGCATCGTCTTCACCAAGCACAACGACCATCCGTTGACGAGCTTTGGCCACAAATTGCGGGTGGCGCTGGCCACTGACCACGCCATCGCGGTCAGCGACTACGTCCACGGCCTGATGCAGCATTCGCCCTACGGCAAGCGTCCCATCACCACCATCCGCCACGGCATCGACACGAATTTCTTCGCGCCGCCGCCGCCGGAAAGCCTGGACAAGCTGCGCGCCATCTTCTTCGGGCCCGACTGGCAGGGCAAGCTGCTCCTGGGCAGCGCCGGCGGCACCGACTACGACAAGGGCTGGCTGGACCTGGTGGCCGCGGCGGCGGCCTTGCCGCCGGAAGACCGCGCGCGGGTATTGCTGATGGTGGCGGGCGATCCGCCCAACGAAGCCAAGCTCGCGCGGGTGCGCGAACTGGGCATGATCGACCAGGTCCGCTTCCCGGGGCTGCTCGATGACGTGCGGGCCGCGCTGGCGTCCTGCCACGCCGGCTTTGTGCTGTCCTACCGCGAAGCCCTGTCGTTCGCCTGCCGCGAGATCATGGGGCTGGGGCTGCCCGCCCTGGTCAGCGACGCGGGCGGCCTGCCCGAGAACGTCACCGACGGCGTGGACGGCTGGATCGTGCCCGCGCGCGACGTGCCCGCCATCACCGCCAGGCTGCGCCTCATGCTGGACCATCCCGAGGCCGTGCGCGCCATGGGCGTCCGGGCGCGGGAAACCAGCTTGCGGGATTTCAATCTGGAACGTTTCGCCGCCGCCACACTGGACGTATACCGACGCACGCTGGGATAAGACCGGGCTTTATAATCTGTCCCTATGTCTATCCCCATACTCATGTACCACCAGATCGGCGAGCCCAATCCCAAGGGCACGCCGTTCCGCGGCCTGACGGTGCACCCCGACAGCTTTGCCCGGCAGATGCGCTGGATGCGCAGGCTGGGCTATCGCGGCCTGTCCATGCGCGACGTCATGCCTTATGTGCGCGGCGAACGCCAAGGCAAGGTATTCGGCATCACGTTCGACGACGGCTACCGCAACGTGCACCACAACGCCATGCCGGTGCTGAGCGAACTGGGTTTCACCGCCACCAACTACTTCGTGGCGCGCCAGTTCGATGGCGGCAACGTGTGGGATCTGGAAAAAGGCATTCCGTTTTCGGCGCTGATGACCGTGAACGAAATGCGGGAATGGGCCCAGGCCGGCAACGAAGTCGGTTCGCACACGCTGGACCACGTGCACTTGCCCCAGATGTCGCCCGACGAGGCCCGCCGCCAGATCGTCCAGTCCAAGGACGAGCTGGAGCAGGCGCTGGGCGCGCCGGTCACCGCCTTCTGCTATCCCTACGGCGACCACGGCCCCGAACACCGCGCGATGGCGCGCGAGGCCGGCTACGACAACGCCACGTTGACCCAGCGCGGCCTGGCGGCTGCCTCGGACGATCCCTACGGGTTGCCGCGAGTCACAGTCTCGCGTTCCACCAACATCATCCGTTTCCTGCAGAAGTGCCTGACCCGGTATGAAGACTCCCGCCGGCGCGGCTGAGCGGCGGCTGCGCATCGCGCTGCTGGTCGACCGCTTCGGCAATCGCTTTGGCGGCGCCGAAGCCTATGGCGTGGAACTGATGCGGGTGCTGGGCCAGCGCCATGACGTATCCATCGTGGCGCGCGACTTCGACAGCGACTTGCCGTTTCCCTTCCTGCCCGTACGCTTTCCGAGCTGGCTGCCCAGCTGGATGCGGGTGCTGTATTTCGCCTGGCGTGCCGACCGCCTGACCCGTGGCCGCTATGACATCGTGCATTCGCACATGAACGGCTGGGCCGGCGAAATCCAGGTCATGCACGTGACGCCGGTGCGCTACAACCGGCTGACCCGCGTCAAGCCCTTGCAGCGCCTGACCGCCTGGCTCAGCCCGCGCCTGGCCACCTATCTGGTGCTGGAAAAGCTGCGCGTGCGCCGGGCGCCCGCAAGGCGCGTGGTGGCGGTATCGGGCCTCATCATGGACCAGCTGCACCGCAGCTATGGCCCGCAATTGCCGGTCGACATCATCGCGCCCGGGGTCAAGCTGCCGACCGCGGCGCAAATGGAAGGGCGCGAGACTACTCGCGCCAGCCTGGGCTGGGACGCAGGCACCATAGGCTGTCTGCTGGTGGCCCGCAATCCCTTGCGCAAGGGATTGCCGGCGCTATTGGACGCCCTGGCGCAACTGCCGCCGCAGTACCGGCTGCTGGTGGTGGGGGCGGACGAGCCTACCCGCGAACGCGTGCGCGCGGCCGGCGCCATCGCCAGCCGCGTCACCCTGATCGAACCTACCCCCGATGTCGCCCGCTACTTCAGCGCCGCCGACATCTACGCGCATCCGACCCTGAACGACAGTTACGGCATGGCGCCATTGGAAGCCATGTCGCACGGACTGCCGGTGGTGGTGAGTTCGCCCGCCTATTGCGGCTTTGCGCAGTATCTGTCGGCGGGGAAGGACGCGCTCATCCTGCAGGATCCCCGCGACGGCGCCCAACTGGCGCAGGCGCTGGAGCGGCTCGGCTCCGAACCGGAATTGCGGGCGGCCCTGACCGAGCGCGGTCTTGAAATCGCCCGCGAGCAAAGTTGGGAAACGGTGGCGGCGCGCTACGAGGCGCTGTACCACAAGGTGCTGCAAGAGCGCGGTTGAGGCGGGCGCGGGTCCGGGCTTGCCGGCTGCGTTTCAATGGCTGGGTGCCGTGGCCTGTTCGAGTTCGCCCAGCCAGTGGATCGCATGTTCGCGGCCGGTGCCGCACATCTCGGACTGGGGCTGCAACCCGCCGCAGAAACCTGGCCGGGACGGCTGGCCGAAAATCGCGCAGCGCATGTCCGGCAGCAGCTGGATACAGGGCACGCCGGCGGGCTTGCCTTGCGGCATGCCGGGAATCGGCCGGGTGATCGACGGCGCGATGCAACAGGCGCCGCAGCCGGGCCGGCATTCCAGCGCGGCGGACGCCTGTGGGTTCAGACCCATCCGCGCAACCAATAGACGAACAGGCCGGCGTATTCCTTGATGATGGAGCGGCTGGCGTCGAACGTGCGCTGGTCTGGCAGCCACAGCGGCAGCGATCCGTCCGCGGGCGCCACGATCTGCGGCGGTGCCGGGGCGGCGACGGCTTCCACGCCTTGCTTGGAAAAGGCCGCCATCGCCCGGGGCATATGCAGCGCTGAGGTCACCAGCAGGACTTTGCCGATTCCGCGGGATTTGAGCTGGTCCTCGGTCAGGGCCGCGTTTTCATAGGTGGTGCGGCTGGAGTTCTCCAGGATCAGGGCCGTTTCCGGCACGCCCTGCTGGCGGATGGCGTGCGCCATGCCGCGGGCTTCGCTGACGTCGCCTTCCAGCGCGCCGCCCGACAGCAGCACCTTGGGCGCGCGCCCGGCCAGATAGAGCTGGGCAGCCGTGTCCACGCGCACTACCGCCGTGTCCTTGTCATAGGGCAGGAACCAGTTGGCGCGGCCATTGGCGGTATTGCCTCCCAGCACCACGATGGCGTCGGCCGTCGGGGACTCGGAAGGGGCCAGATGCGGATAGCGGGATTCCAGCGCGCCGCCCAGCCAAAGCGAGGTGGCCGGCAGCGACCAGGCCAGCGCCCAAAGCAAGCCTGCGACGATGAGGGTGCCGCCGGTCTTGCGCAGCCGGAACAGGCCCAGCACCAGTCCGATGACGACCAGGGTCACACACAAGTTGTAAGGAATGATCAGATTCGTGAGATAGCTGGACAAGGTCATTTTGAAACAATCCTGATTACTGCGTCTCGCCCAGCAGGAGGTCGGCCTGCTGCTCAACTTCCTCGACGGACGGCCATGCATGCTCCGTGCCTACGCACACGGCCCGCGGCGACCACGGGCCGGTGCGCCCCGGGCGCGTTACGCCAAACAGGGTCAGTTCCCTGGCATCGGCTGCCGCAGCCACGTGCGAGACGCCGGAATCGTTGCAAATTACCAGCGCCGCCCGCGCCGTCAGGGCCGCGAACGCGCCCAGGGACAGGGGAGGCAGCAGCAGTGCCGTGGGCGCATTGCGCCGCGCCTCCTCGGTTTCGGCCGGAGGGGGGCACATTACCACGGTATGGCCGCGAGCCTGCAGGGCGCGGGTAAGTGTATCGAATCCCGGCCAGACCTTGATCTTGCCCTTGTGCAGCCCCGTGGCAGTGGGGGCGATCAGCACGAAACGCTGGCCCGCCAGCCCGGCCGCCTCCAGCGCCAGATCGGCCGCGCCCTGGTGGGCGGAGGTCAGGGGCAAGTCCAGGGTGGGGCCGGGTTCGGCCGGGCCGCTGGGCAGGCCCCAGCGGGTCAGGGCCTCGCGGGTCAGGTGATGCCAGGACTGCACCGCGTGCAGCGAATCGCCGGGCTTGGCAACGGGCCAACGCAACAGGAAGCTGCGGCCGTCGTCGCGATAGCCGGCCGAGGGCAGTCCCGCCAGCCGGAACACCAGCGCGCTGGATAGCGAATCCGGCAGCAGCAGCCCGCGGGCGCGGCGCCCCAGGGGCCCCAGGCCGCGGCGATGGGCGCTGACCGCCGCCCGGTCGGGACCGACCTTGCCGCGCATGGGGATGAAATCCTGCTTGGCCACGCCGTCGAGCAGGTCGCGGGCCCAGGGACGGGCGCAGATCACCAGGGGCAGGCCGCTGGCGTGCAAGGCGCGCAGGCTGGGCAGGCTCATGCAAACATCGCCCACCCAATTGGGTAACCGGACGTACAGGCAGCTGATATCGGACATGGAAGGGCGCTGGGCGCGTTAAGGCTGAAGGGGACATGGCCCGGACGGCGACTTGTCGCGCAGCCGGTACAATTCTCGCCACAATTGTATAAAAGCGAGTGATCCCTTTGAATTCTGCCGCACGCAACGCGCCCGCGAGCTCCCAACCCGTCAAAGCTGAACTCTGGAGTCGGATCTACAGCCGCGTGGGCTCCTACTGGAAGGGATTGTTGCTGGCCGTCCTGCTGATGGCCGGCGCGGCAGCCACGCAGCCGGTCCTGGCCGTGATCATGAAGCCTCTGCTGGATGGCGGCTTTTCGGGCGCCAAACCGTACTACGTCTGGGCCTTGCCGCTGGCGGTGGTGGGCCTGATCCTGCTGCGCGGCATCTGCAACTTCTTCAGCGACTACCTGCTGGCCTGGGTGGCCAACAACGTGCTGCTGGGCATGCGCCGGGACATGTTCGAGCGGCTGCTGGGCCTGCCCGACGCCGACTTCAAGCAGGGCGACACCGGCCGCCTGCTCAACCGCTTCACGATCGACGCCGGCAACGTCACGGGCTACGCCACCGATGTCATCACGGTGCTGGTGCGAGAAACCCTGGTCGTCATCGCCCTGATCTGCGTCCTGTTGTACATGTCCTGGGTGCTGACGCTGATCATCCTGATCATGCTGCCGGTGTCGGTGCTGATCTCGCGCTTCTTCATCAAGCGCCTGCGCCGCATCAACCGCGAAACCGTCAACATGAACGCCGAGTTGACCCGCGTCGTGGGCGAGGGCATCGACGGCCAGCGCGTCATCAAGCTGTTCGACGGCTATGAAGTCGAGCGCGGCCGCTTCGATTTCGTCAGCCGCCGCCTGCGTCGCTTTGCCATGCGCACCGCCACGGCGGACGCCGCCCTGACGCCGCTGACCCAGGTCTGCATTTCCATCTCGGTCGGCGCCGTCATCGCCGTGGCGCTCAGCCAGGCCAACCACGGCGCGCTTACCGTGGGCAGCTTCGCCTCCTTCATGGCGGCGCTGGCCCAGATCTTCGATCCCATCAAGCGCCTGACCAACGTCGCCGCCCGCATGCAAAAGATGCTGGTGTCCGCCGAGAGCGTGTTCACGCTGATCGACCAGACGCCCGAAAAGGACACTGGCACCAGGGAACTGGCCGAGCCGGTGCGCGGCAAGGTGGAATTCCGCCACGTCCAGCATCGCTTCCCCGATGCTGACCGCGATACGGTCAAAGACATTTCCTTCACCGTGGAGCCCGGCCAGACCGTGGCCCTGGTAGGGCGCTCGGGCAGCGGCAAGACTACCCTGGTCAATATGCTGCCGCGCTTCGTGCTGGCCGACAGCGGTTCCATCCTGGTGGACGATACGCCGATCGACGAGCTGACTTTGCGCAGCCTGCGCTCGCACCTGTCGCTGGTGAGCCAGGACGTGGTGCTGTTCGACGACACCATCGCGGCCAACGTCGGCTACGGCGCATTGGGCAAGTCCAGCGAACAGAAGGTGCGCGATGCGCTGGCGGCGGCCAATCTGCTGGAGTTCGTCGAAGGACTGCCGCAGGGCCTCAATACGCCGGTGGGTGAAAACGCCGCCCGCCTGTCCGGCGGCCAGCGCCAGCGCCTGGCGATCGCCCGCGCGCTGATCAAGAACGCGCCCATCCTGATCCTGGACGAAGCCACCTCCGCGCTCGACAACGAATCCGAACGCCAGGTCCAGGCCTCGCTGGAGCGTCTGATGAAGGGCCGCACCACGCTGGTCATCGCGCACCGCCTGTCCACGGTGCAGAACGCCGACCGCATCATCGTGCTGGACGCCGGCAAGATCGTCGAACAGGGCCCCCACGCCGAGCTGCTGGCCGCCAACGGCCTGTACGCCTCGCTCTACAAGATGCAATTCCGCGACGATTGATCCGGTCCGCGCAGGCGGCTGTTTTTTCCTGTCGCATTTCCGGATTGCCAAGCGCCCGGATTGCCGGAAAATGGAGCCGGGCCTGCCGGCAGGCCCGGCCCCGGCCCGATGCGGGCGGGGCGGCGCCGCCAGGCGCTTTGGTCCGCCGAGCATCAGGAGCGCCCCATGTCCCTGCCTGCCGAAGGCAATCAGCTAGTCAATGTTGTCGTCCTGCTGGGGGCTGCGGTCGTCGCGGTTCCCTTGTTCAAACGCCTGGGGCTCGGATCCGTCCTGGGATACCTGGCCGCGGGCCTGGTGATCGGCCCGTTCGGCCTGGGCTTGTTCTCCGATCCCAAATCCATCTTGCACGTGGCCGAACTGGGCGTGGTGATGTTCCTGTTCATCATCGGCCTGGAAATGCAGCCCTCCCGCTTGTGGAAACTGCGCGGCGAGATCTTCGGCCTGGGCGTGGCGCAGGTACTGGCCTGTGGCGGACTGCTGACGGTGGTCGGCCTGCTGGCGGGGCTGTCGGGTCCCGCGGCTTTCATGGCCGCAATGGGCTTCGTGCTGTCGTCCACCGCCATCGTCATGCAGATACTGGCCGAGCGCGGCGAAACCGCCAGCGCGCAGGGCCAGCGCATTGTCTCGATCCTGCTGCTGGAAGACTTGGCCATCGTGCCCCTGCTGGCCCTGGCGGCCCTGCTGGCGCCGGCGGACAACGCCAGCCATGGCGATCCCTGGATGCAGTCGGCGATCGCGGTGGCCTGCATCCTGGCGCTGCTGGCCGCCGGCCGCTGGCTGCTCAATCCCTTGTTCCGTCTGCTGGCCGCCGCGCATGCGCGCGAGGTCATGACGGCCGCCGCCTTGCTGGTGGTGCTGGGCGCGGCGCTGCTGATGGAACTGGGCGGCCTGTCCATGGCGATGGGCGCCTTCCTGGCAGGCGTGCTGCTGTCCGAGTCCACCTTCCGCCACCAGCTGGAGGCCGAAGTCGAACCCTTCCGCGGCATTCTGCTGGGCCTGTTCTTCCTGGGCGTGGGCATGTCGCTGGACCTGTCGGCGGTGGCCCGCGAGTGGCCGCTGATCCTGGCAGCGGTGGTGGTGTTTATGCTGGTGAAGTCGGTGGGCGTGTATGTGGTGGCGCGGGTGCTGCGCGCCACCCACGCCGAGGCGATGACCCGCGCCGCCTTGCTGGCGCAGGGCGGCGAATTCGCCTTCGTGCTGTACGGGGCGGCGGCGGCTGCCGGCATCTTCGATCCGCATACCGGCGCCGTGCTGACCGCGGTCGTCATCATTTCCATGGCGCTCACGCCGCTGTGCGTGCTGGCGCTGCGCTGGCTGCTGCCCAAGCCGCAGCCTTCGATGGAGGGCGTGGACGTGGCCAAGGATCTGGAAGGCTGCGCGCTGATCGTGGGATTCGGCCGCTTTGGCCAGATCGTGACCCAGGCGATGCTGGCGCGCGACCTGACGGTGTCGATCCTGGACACCGATACCGACGCGATCCGGGCGGCGGCCAAATGGGGCGTCAAGGTCTATTACGGCGACGGCACCCGCGTCGACATGCTGCGCACCGCCGGCGCGGAGAATGCCTGCGCCATCCTGATCTGCATCGACGACCCGAAGGCGGTCAACCACATGGTCAAGCTGATCAAGGCGGAGTTCCCGCTCGTGCGGGTGGTGGTGCGCGCTTATGACCGCATCCATTCGCTGGCGCTGGCCAAGGAAGGGGTGGATTACCAGGTGCGCGAAACCCTGGAATCGGCGTTGGCCTTCGGCGAGGCCGCGCTGCGCGTGATCGGCGTGCCGCCCGACGAAGCTGCCGAGGTGGTGCAGGACGTGCGCAGGCGCGACACCGAGCGTTTCGACCTGGAGGTGGCGGGCGGGCTGTTCGCCGGCCGCTCGCTTCTTTACGGCAATATGACCAGCGCTCCGGACGGCCGCAACGACCAACCCGACCGGGAAACCGAGAAGGCCGCGGCCAGCCCGACCGCGTAACCGACTATTTCCTTATCGTTGCATTACTTTTCGCATCATTTCACGCGCAGGCGCTGGTGGCTGAGGTAGATTTGTCCGCACTGACTCTTCATCCATGACGAGCATTTGCCAGGGGGCTGCCATGCTGCAATCGGATCGGATTTCCACGACGCCGCACGCTGTTGGAGTAGAACTGGCCCGGCGGCAGGCCTTGGCCTTGCGCTGCGGGTTTTCGGCGGGTTCCATGCGCCAGCTCATGTCGCACACGGGCGGTGCGGGCCCGGCATGGTCCATCGGCGCGCATCGCGAAACCGACAGGGCCAGGGGCGCCAAGGCCTTTCCCTTCCGCATCGCGGCGGTCGCGGCGGGCTGAGGGAAGATCCAGGCGGGCAGGGCGGGAATTTTTTTAGGGCCGGATCTTGCGTGGCATGTCCGGGGGCGGCATCATCAGCGGCGTAAATGTCTGCTGGAAATGAACCGCTTTCCCCCGACATCCCCTGCGTAGGAGCGCCGTATTGAAGTCTCGCGGGCTTATGCATCGCGCCTTGTATGCATTGGCGGTGCTCGTCGCGATTGGTATCTGCGCGGCTGCGGTCGCGCTGCTCTGGATCGACCGGCGCGCCACTTGGGAATCCGCCCACGCCTCCGCGCGCAACATCACCGGCGTGCTGTCCGCGGATATCAGCCGCACCCTGCATGTCTACGACTTGTCGCTGCAAGGCATGGCGGAACGCCTGCGCGAACCCGGTCTCGACCGGCTCGCGCCCGAAACCCAGCACCGTTTCCTGTTCGACCGGCCATCCACCGCCGAATACCTGGGCGCCGTGGTGGTGCTGGATAAGAACGGCAACATCCGCTACCACTCCGGGGGGCTTGATGTGCCGGACGTGAGTTTCGCCGACCGGGATTTCTTCCAGGTGCATCGGGATGCGGACGACGTCGGCATGTACGTCAGCAAACCGTATCGCAGCCGCCTGCGCGACGGCGACGAGAGCATCGCCATCAGCCGGCGCCTGTCCAATCCGGACGGCAGTTTCGCCGGCGTGGTGGGCGGCTCGCTGCGCCTGGCCTACTTCCGCGACCGTTTCGCCGCGCTGTCGATCGGCGAGCGCGACGAGATCAGCGTCTTCCGCAACGATGGCCTGCTGCTGCTGCGCGCCCCGTACTCGCTGAACGACCTGGGCAGCGACATCGGCATGACGCTGGATTTCCAGCAGTTCCTGATCCGCCGCGAGGGCTCGTTCGAGGGCGCGCTGTCGCCGGATGGCGTGAACCGCTACTACACCTTCGCCAGCATCGAGGACACGCCGCTCATCATCGACGTTGCGATGGACGTGGACGAACTGCTCGAACCCTGGGACCGCCGCGCGCTCTTCATCATCCCGGTGACCACGGCGTTGCTGCTGTCGGTGGTGGCGCTGATCGTGCTGTTCAGGCGCGAGATGGCACTGCGCAAGGCCGTCGAGACGCAACTGGCGATACAGGCGCGCACGGACGGACTGACGGGCCTGGCCAACCGGCGCGCGTTTGACGAGACGCTGGCGCGCGAATGGCAGAATGCGCGCCGCGAACGCGTGCCGCTGTCGCTGCTGTTCTTGGATGCGGACCATTTCAAGCGCTACAACGACCGCTATGGCCACCAGCAGGGAGACCAGTTGCTGATAGCGTTGGCGCGCGTGCTGAAGAAAAAGGCCCGGCGTCCCCGCGATCTGGCGGCGCGCTACGGGGGCGAGGAATTTGTCGTGCTGTTGCCCAACACCAGCCGCCAGCGCGCGGTGGAGATTGCGGAGAGCATACGGCGGACAGTTGCCGGCCTGAAGGTGCCGCACGAGGACGCCGCCGCCGGGATCGTCACGATCAGCGTCGGGGTCGCGACCTCGGTGCCGCAGGCCGACGATACGCTGGCCAGTCTGGTGGAGGCGGCCGACGCTGCGGTCTATCGGGCCAAGGAATCCGGCCGCAACCGCGTGGCGGTCGCAGGGACGTGATCCGGCGCAGCATGAAAA